>JBFGUQ010000184.1:0-5622 GCA_041565515.1 Rhodocyclaceae bacterium
CGTGATACTCATCCAAGACTGCGATCCGGCCTCCTGGCCATCGGGACGACCCATGGTGTCATTCGAACAATCCCTGCCCGAGCGCTTTCGCGCGCAGGTGCGAAAGCATCCTCAACGACTGGCGATCGAGGCAGGGAACCGCGCCCTCAGCTACGCGGAGCTCGAGGGCGCCGTGAATGCGGTGCTCGGGGTGCTGCTCGCGCAGGCCGACGCCCGCGCGCAACGCGTCGTCCTGCTCGTCGATCAAGGCATCCCGGCCGTGATTGCCACGCTCGCCGTGCTCAGCGCCGGTGCCGCCTACGTTCCGCTCGATCCGACCCTGCCCGCCGCGCGGCTGCGCGAACTGGTCGAGGAGGTGGAGCCGGCATGGATCATCGCCAACGAGTGCCACCTCGCCCTGGCGCGCAGCGTTCATGCCGACCCACGACGAATCCTCTGCATCGAGGCAATCGCGGGTCAAGCGGGCGGACCGGTGCCCGAAATCGCGATTGGGCCGGATGCGCTTGCGTACATCTACTTCACCTCCGGCTCGACCGGCAAGCCCAAGGGCGTGTGCGACAGCCATCGCAACGTCCTGCACAACATCTGGCGCTACACGAAGAACCTGCATTTCGACGCCGAAGACCGCATGACCCTGTTGCAGGCCCCGCACTTCAGTGGCGCGGTGTCGAGCATGTTCGGTGCGCTGCTCAACGGCGCCGCCTGCTTCCCGTACGACGTCCGTCGCCAGGGGCTCGAGGCGATGGGAGACTGGCTTCGCGCCAAACGGATCACGATCTTCCACGCGGTCCCGGCGATCTTCCGCGAAGCCCTTGCCGGCGGTGACTTCCCTGCCCTCAGGTGTGTGCGACTCGAAGGCGACCGTGCCTCGAGCCGGGACATCGCCCTGTTCCGCGGCCACTGCGCAGCGGGCGCGATCCTGGCGAACGGGCTGGGCGCCACCGAGTGCGGCCTGGCCAGGCAATGGCGCATCGACGCGACCACGCCCGTCCCCGACGGCCCGGTGCCGATCGGCGATGCCATCGACGACATGCAGGTCCGCTTGCTCGACGAGCGTGGGCAGGATGTGCCCGAGGGCGAAATCGGAGAAATCGCGGTCCGCAGCCGCTACCTGGCCCTCGGCTACTGGCGCAGGCCGGAACTGACGGCGAGCCGATTTCTGGCTGACCCGGACGAGCCGGCGCTTCGGACCTACCTCAGCGGCGATCTGGGCCGCATGCTGCCGGACGGGACCTTGCAGTACCTGGGTCGCAAGGACCTCCAGCCTAAAATCCGCGGGCAATGGGTCGATACCGATGCCGTCGAGCGCGTGCTGCTCGGCTTCGACGGCGTTCGTGAGGCAGTCGTGTCCATCAGGCAGGACCCGGACCGCGAGCCGCGCCTCGTCGCCTACCTCGTCCCCCGGCCCGAAGCCGAACTGCGGGTCGAGCCGATCCGCAGGCACGCCCTTGCGCAACTCCCCGTGGCCATGGTGCCTGCGTCATGGGTCCTCATGCAGGCCTTGCCGCTCAACGCCAACCTCAAGGTCGATCGCGCGGCCCTGCCCGCGCCTGCGGCGGGCGACGCGCCGATCTTCGTTGCGCCCCGCAATGCGCTGGAGCGACAGATAGAGGCGATCTGGAGCGAAGTCCTCGGCCTCGATTCGATCGGCATCGACGACGACCTGTTCGCGCTGGGGGCCGACTCCATCCATGTCACCAGGGCGCGGAACCGGCTGATCGGTGCGTTTTCCGTCGATCTTCCCTTCGTGACCTTCTTCGACCGGCCGTCGATTGCCGGCCTGGCCGACGAGATCGAGTGCCGCCTGCGCGCATGACGCATCCTGTCCGCCCTGGCCCTGCGATCTTCACTGCGCCGCGTGCCCCCCGCCTGGACGGCCGTGAGGAGGACGGTCCGCCGCCGCGCCGACCGCACTCTCTTCGGCGGCCCTCCGGCACCTGAGCTACGCTGCGGATATATCAGGGGGGGCAACATGATCGATCGCCGCGAGTTCCTCAGAACCGCCAGCCTGACGGCGTTTTGGCCCTACGTTTCCGCATGGGCCGGTCCATCCGGCGTCCTGGTCAACGACCTCCATTCCCAGCTCAACGAGACGCGCGTGCATCGCATCGTCGAGCCGGAATCCTTCGATGCGGTGCGCAGCGCGCTCCGCACGGCGCGGCGCGAGCAGCGGGCGGTCTGCATCGCCGGTGGCCGCCACTCGATGGGTGCGCAGGCGTTCGCGACCGACGGCGTGCTGGTCGACATCCGCAAGCTCGATCGCGTGCTCGCCTTCGACGCCGCACGCGGCCTGATCGAAGTCGAATCCGGCATGCAGTGGCCGAAGCTGCTTGCCGACCTCGCGGCGGCCCAGCGCGGGAACGCCATGCAATGGGGATTCGCACAGAAGCAGACCGGCGCCGACCGCCTGACGATGGGCGGCTGCCTGTCGGCGAACGTACACGGGCGCGGGCTCACCCTGCCGCCCTTCGTCGGCGACGTCGAGTCCTTTACCTTGCTCGATGCGCGCGGCGAACTCCTGAACTGCAGCCGGGCCGAGAACCCGGAGCTCTTTCGCCTTGCGATCGGCGGTTACGGCCTGTTCGGCTTCATCTACTCGGTGACGCTGCGGCTCGTTCCACGGCACAAGGTCGAGCGCGTCGTCGAGGTGCGCGACATCGAGGGCATACCAGCCGCGTTCGCAGCACGCATCCGCGACGGCTTCCTCTACGGCGACTTCCAGTACTCGATAGACGATCGATCGGATGGCTACCTGCGCCAGGGCGTGTTCTCCTGCTACCGGCCGGTGGCGGACGACACCCCGATCCCGCAATCCCGGAAGGAACTGGCCGACCGCGACTGGACCGAGCTGCTGCACCTCGCGCACGCGGGGAAGGCGGAGGCGTTCGAGCGCTATGCCGGCTACTACCTGTCGACCAACGGCCAGGTGTATTGGTCGGACGAGCACCAGATGAGCATCTATCCCGACCATTACCACCTGGAGCTGGACCGCCTGAGCAGCACCGGGCACAAGGCGACCGAGGCGATAACCGAGATCTACTGCGAGCGCGACGCCCTCGCGCAATTCATGGCGGACGTGCGCGAGGACGCCCGCCGCAACGACGTCGAGATCATCTACGGCACCGTCCGCCTGATCGAGCGCGACGACGAGAGTTTCCTGGCATGGGCGAAGAAGCCCTACGCCTGCGTCATCTTCAACCTGCACGTGGTGCATACGCCGCAAGGCATCGCCCATGCGGCCGACGCGTTCCGTCGCCTAATAGACATCGGCATCGAGTACGGCGGCAGCTACTTCCCGACCTATCACAAGTACGCCACACGCAGGCAGGTCGAGGCCTGCTACCCGCAGTTCGCCGAGTTCCTCGCCCTGAAGCGCAAGCACGATCCGGCCGAGCTGTTCCAGAGCGACTGGTACCGCCACTACCGGACAATGTTCGCGAGCTGACATGCGCCTCGCGCTCGACCAGCCGCGCCGCCTCGCCCCGCTGCTCTGGCTGCTGCTCGGGCTCTTCGTCGTGCGCGTCGTCCTGCAGGCGCTGGTAGCGTTCTTCGGCGTCGAGTTCCTGCCGCCGATGCGGCAGTGGTACTCGGGGCTGATGGCCTACGCCTACCTGCTGCCGGCCCAGCTGCTCATCATTGCCCTGATGATGAAGATCTGCGTCGATTTCAGCCGCGGCGCCGGGCCGTTCGTGACGCCGCGCCGCTTCTTCGCCGTCTACTGGCTGCACTTCGGCTACATCTACCTCGCCGTCATGCTCGCGCGCTACCCGGTGCAGCGTGCGCTGCACCCCGAGGCACGCTGGTACGACGGCACCATCCCGATCGTCTTCCACTGGGTGCTGGCGACCTTCGTCATCGTGGTCGGCCTGCACCACCGCCGCCGGCTCGCGCCATGAACATCGCCGAGCCGATGACCATGCTCACCGACTACGCGCTTGCCGGCGTGACCGGATGGCTCGGCTTGCGGCTGTTTCGGGCGCGGGATGGCCAGCCGGCGAGATCGTCCTGGGCGCTGGCCTTCGCCGCGCTGGCGGCAGCCGCCCTGCTGGGCGGCACCTATCACGGCTTCGCCCCGCAACTGTCCGAGCGCACGCTGCACCTGGTCTGGAAGGCGACCGTGCTCGCCGCCGGCGTCGCCAGCTTCGGCATGCTTGCCGGGTCGGCAATCGCCACCACCGCGGGCAGGCTGCGCTCGATCCTGCTCGCCTTCGCCGCGACGAAGCTGGTGCTCTACTGCGGATGGATGCTCGCCCACAGCGACTTCATCTACGTCATCGCCGATAGCGGCGCGACGATGGCCGCCCTGATGGCCCTGCATGGCTGGTCGGCGATCCGGCGCCGGGATCCGGCCTCGCTCTGGATTCTGGCCGGTGTCGGCGTGTCGATCCTGGCGGCCATCGTCCAGGCGAGCGGCTTCGCGATTCACCGACACTTCAACCACAACGACCTCTACCACCTGATCCAGATCGGCGCGATGATGCTCCTGTACAGCGGCGCAAGGCGCCTGTTCGACCGCGCGAGACCTTGAGCCTGCGAGCTGGACTGCGCCGGGTATCCGGTCGCCCCGCTTCCCGCCGGAGCAGGAACCCGCTCTGCGACCTGCGCGCGCCGGATCCGGACGATCGGGCGCAGGCACGACTGGACATGCTTCTTTGATAGACTTCCGCCGAGTGACGATGCAGCCAATCCCTTAATCGAACACAGTCCGAGAACTCGCCAGATCAGGAGGTGCCAGTTGAAGATCGATGGAGCATGCCATTGCGGCGCAATAAGATTCGAAGCGGAAATCGATCCCGAACGAGTGCTCATCTGTCACTGCTCGGATTGCCAGATCTTGTCCGGAAGCGCTTTCCGTACCGTCGTGGTCGCTTCGGAGAGCAAATTCAGGCTCGTTGCCGGCACGCCGAAGATCTACATCAAGATCGGCGGAAGCGGAAACAAGCGGGAGCAGGCCTTCTGCGAGAACTGCGGATCTCCCATATACGCAGCACCGGTCGGCGCAGGCCCGCGAGATCTGGGAATTCGCCTGGGCACAGTCAAGCAGCGGGATTCACTCATACCGAAGAAACAGATCTGGTGTTCGGCTTCGCAACAGTGGCTGAGTGATATCGATTCGATTCCGGGAGTGGACAAACAGTAGCGCCGTCCGGCGTTCCATTCGGCGCAAGGACCTCGGACCTCGAGTCGATCCGCGTGACCGAAATCCCGTCGGCGTTCGCCCCGGTCGCCGGCATGGTGTCCGACCGCAGCGCCCCGGCTTGCGCCCGGACCGAAAGTGGGCACGCCTGTCGATGATCGAGCCGCCGTTTCGACCCCGTCTCCTGAGGCATCGCTCGATCAGGCGGCGCGGTCCTGATCGAACTCCGAAACGACCTTGATGCCGGCAGCAGCCAGGGTTTGAATTTGCGCCTCGAGCAGCGCAAGCGCGCCGTACTTGAGCCGGGCTTCCGCGTCGGCCGCATCGGCGTTCAGCGAAGCGGTTCGGGTCCAGTCCTCGGAAAGATCCACGACCTTGCGCCCCGAGCGCAGGTGCATCTTCATTCTCTCCAGCAGGCCGATGGCCCTGTTCACCGTCGCGCGCTCGATTTCCGGCGAGCGGGCGAGCTGGAGCGCGCCGAGACA
>JBFGUQ010000185.1:0-5620 GCA_041565515.1 Rhodocyclaceae bacterium
GGAGAACTCGTCCGCCTTGGGCAGCATCGCCGCCAGCGAGCGCTTGGCCAGGCGACCATGGCCGACCTCGCGGCGCTTGGTGATGCCGAAACGGCCGGTCTCGCCGGTGCAGAACGGCGGGAAGTTGTAATGCAGCAGGAAACGTTCCTTGTACTCGCCGGCGATGGCGTCGATGATCTGCTCGTCGCGGCCGGTTCCCAGCGTGGCCACGACCAGCGCCTGGGTCTCACCACGGGTGAACAGCGCGGACCCGTGTGTGCGCGGCAGCACGCCGGTGCGGATCTCGATCGGGCGCACGGTGCGGGTGTCACGGCCGTCGATGCGCGGTTCGCCATTCAGGATGCGACTGCGCACGATGCCCGACTCGAGATTGAAGAAGATGTCCTTGATCTCGTTGGACGAAGGCGGATTGTCAACGCCTTCGGTCAGGGTCGCGACGACCGCCTTGCGGATCTCGCCGAGCCGCGCCGAACGCTCCTGCTTGCTCGTGATGCGGAAGGCCTCCTCCATCTGCCCGCGCGCCAGTTCGGTCACGCGCGCGACGAGGTCTTCGTTGGCCGGCGGCGCCTGCCACTGCCACTCGGGCTTGCCCGCGACTTCGACGAGCTCGTTGATCGCGCCGATGGCGAGCTGCATCTGCTCGTGACCGAATACGACGGCGCCGAGCATGACTTGCTCGGGCAGCTCCTTCGCTTCGGATTCGACCATCAGCACGGCAGCCTGCGTGCCGGCCACGACCAGGTTGAGTTCGCTCGTCTCGAGCTGGTCGGCGGACGGATTGAGGATGTACTGACCGTCGGCGTAACCGACGCGCGCAGCGCCGATCGGACCATCGAACGGAATGCCCGAGATCGCCAGCGCGGCCGAGGCGCCGATCAGCGCCGGAATATCGGCATCGACCTGCGGATTGAGCGACAGCACGGTAACGATCACCTGGACTTCGTTCATGAAGCCTTCGGGGAAGAGCGGACGGATCGGGCGATCGATCAGGCGCGAGGTCAGGATTTCCTTCTCGGACGGACGACCCTCACGCTTGAAGAAGCCACCCGGAATACGGCCGGCGGCGTAGAACTTCTCGACGTAGTCGACGGTTAGCGGGAAGAAGTCCTGCCCCGGGCGCGCCTCCTTGGCGGCGACCACGGTGGCGAGGACCACGGTGTCGTCCATATTGACGATGACGGCGCCGCCAGCCTGACGGGCGACTTCGCCGGTCTCGAGGGTGACGGTGTGGGCGCCGTAGGCAAAGCTTTTCTTGATAGCGTTAGGCAAGGGAAATCCTTTCTTGATGAGAGCAGCGGACTACAACTGCGGGCGGGCACGGCCCGGGTGTCGACAGGCGCAGACGCGGGAACAGGAAGCCAGAAACGACAAAAGCCGGAGCGGCCCGCTTGGGCTCGCACCGGCTTTGCTGGCTCAGGTCGCCCTGGTCGGCGCTGTCGGGCGTTTCACGGACGGCAATTACTTGCGCAGGCCGAGACGCTCGATCAGGTTGCGATAGCTGTCGGCGTTGCGGCCCTTGAGGTAATCAAGGAGCTTACGACGCTGGGAAACCATCTTCAGGAGACCACGACGGGAGTGGTGGTCCTTGGCATTCGCCTTGAAGTGGCCGGTGAGCCCGTTGATGCGGGCGGTCAGCAGCGCGACCTGCACTTCCGGCGAACCGGTATCACCTTGGGCGCGCTGGAAGTCGGAGACGATCTGCGACTTGGATGCGGTATCGAGAGCCATGTATGTCTTTACTCGTGTTTTCTGCCAATCAGAAGCCGCGCATTATACCCAATGCGCGGCGCAAAACTCAATCCAATTCACGCCGCCGCGCCCGATGTCTTGTCCGCGGTCGCAATCAGGCGCTTCGGCACGATGGTATTCCCGCCTTGCCATTGCACCAGACCGAGAAAGCCGTCCGGCCCGTAGGCCCGGGCGAGGCCCTCCCCCCCTGCGCCGGTGCGTGCGAGTGTGCGCCCCTGCAACAGCGCGCGCGCCTCGTCGGCGTCGAGCGAGACCGCATCGAGATGGGCAACCAGTGCGTCGACCGGCTCCAGCAAGGCATCGCGGGCATCGGCCGGCGCCGCCTCGAGCGCCTCCAGCGTGACAGCGTCGGCTGCCTCGAAGCGACCGATGCGCGTGCGCCGCAGGCCGCAAAGATGCGCCCCGCAGCCGAGCACCGCGCCGATGTCCATCGCCAGACTGCGGATGTAGGTGCCCTTGCTGCAGTCGACGCGGATAGAGAACCGCTCGCCCGAGAACGCCACCAACTCGAGCGCATGGATCGCCACCCGCCGCGCCTCCCGCTCGACCTCGATGCCGGCACGCGCGTACTCGTACAAGGCCTTGCCGTCGCGCTTGAGTGCCGACTACATCGGCGGCACCTGTTCGATCTCGCCCCGGAAGCGCGCGAGCGTTGCCTGCAGGCGCGCCTCGTCCACCTCGACCGGCCGTGTCGCGATGACCGCGCCATCGGCGTCGCCGCTGTCGGTCTGCACCCCGAGGCGCACCTGCGCCTCGTAGGACTTGTCGGCGTCGAGCAGCATCTGCGAAAACTTGGTCGCCTCGCCGAAGGTGAGCGGCAACAGCCCGCTCGCCATCGGATCGAGCGTGCCGGTATGGCCGGCCTTGGCCGCGTTCAGCAGCCGCCGCGCAGTCTGCAATGCGGCATTGGAAGTGAGCCCCGAGGGCTTGTCGAGCAGGAGCACGCCGTCGACGACGCGGCGAACGATCTTGCGCTGCACCAGCTTCGGGCGCCGCCCGCCCCCGGACTCAGGGCTTGGCGCTGGTGTCGTCATCGGGGTCGGCAGCGTCGTCGCCCTGATGACGGGCGTCGTCCTCACGCACGACGTCGTCGATCAGCTTCGACAACCGGGCGCCGTCCTCGACCGAGCGGTCGAAATGGAAATGCAGCTCGGGAATGGTGTGAATGCGGATCCGCCGCCCGAGCTCGCGGCGCAGGAAGCCGCTCGCACGGCGCAGACCCTGCATGATCTCGGGCACGTCCGTTTCGCCCGTCATCGAGGTGAAGAACACCTTGGCGTGAGCATAGTCGGGCGTGATCTCGACGTCGGTCAGGGTGATGAAGCCGACGCGCGGGTCCTTCACCTCGAGGCGGATCAGCTCCGCCAGCTCGCGGCGGATCTGCTCCACCACGCGCTGGCTGCGGGAATACTCCTTGGGCATGGCTTAGAGTGTCCTCGCCACTTCCTTGATCTCGAAAATCTCGAGCTGGTCGCCTTCCTTGATGTCGTTGTGGTTGCGCAGCTGAAGGCCGCATTCGTAGCCGGACTTCACTTCCTTGACGTCATCCTTGAAGCGCTTGAGCGACTCGAGCTCGCCGGTCCACACCACGGTGTGATTGCGCAGCAGGCGGACATGCGAGCCGCGCTTGACCATGCCTTCGAGCACGTAGCAACCGGCGATCGAACCGACGCGCGAAACCGTGAACACCTGGCGGATCTCGACCAGGCCGATCACCTCCTCGCGCTTCTCCGGCGAGAGCATGCCCGACAGCGCCGCCCTGACCTCATCGACCGCGTCGTAGATGATGTTGTAGTAGCGGATATCGACGCCGAAATTCTCGGCGAGCTTGCGCGAACCGGCGTCTGCACGGGTATTGAAGCCGATGATGACGGCCCCCGAGGCCTGCGCGAGGTTCACGTCCGACTCGCTGATCGCGCCGACCGCCGCATGGATGACATTCACCCGTACCTCGTCGGTCGACAACTTCACCAGGGACTGCACCAGCGCCTCCTGCGAGCCCTGGACGTCGGCCTTGATGATGAGCGGCAGGCTCTTGACCTCGCCCTCCGCCATCTGCTCGAGCATGTTCTCGAGCTTGGCCGCCTGCTGCTTGGCCAGCTTGACGTCGCGGAACTTGCCCTGGCGGAACAGCGCGATTTCCCGCGCCTTCTTCTCGTCGGTCAGCGCGATCGCGTCGTCGCCGGCCGCCGGCACGTCGGACAGGCCCAGGATCTCGACCGGAATCGAAGGGCCGGCCTCGTCGATCTGCTTGCCGTTCTCGTCGAGCATGGCGCGGATACGGCCGAAGGTGGCGCCGGCCAGCAGCACATCGCCCTTGCGCAGCGTGCCGGACTGCACCAGCAGCGAGGCGACCGGGCCCCGGCCCTTGTCCAGCCGCGCTTCGATGATCAGGCCCTTGGCGGGCGCCTCCACCGCGGCAGTCAGCTCCAGCACCTCGGCCTGCAGCAGGATGCCCTCGAGCAGCTCGTCGATGCCCTGGCCGGTCTTGGCCGACACCGGGATGAACATGGTGTCGCCGCCGTAGTCTTCCGGAATCACGCTCTCGGCGATGAGCTCCTGCTTGACGCGATCGGCGTTGGCATCGGCCTTGTCGATCTTGTTGATCGCCACCACGAGCGGCACGTTGGCGGCCTTCGCATGGTGGATCGCCTCGCGCGTCTGGGGCATCACGCCGTCGTCGGCCGCGACCACCAGGATGACGATGTCGGTCGCCTTGGCGCCACGCGCACGCATCGCCGTGAACGCCTCGTGACCCGGGGTATCGAGGAAGGTGAGCATGCCCCGCGCCGTCTCGACGTGATACGCGCCGATATGCTGGGTGATGCCGCCATGCTCGCCCGCCGCCACCTTGGCACGACGGATATAGTCGAGCAGCGACGTCTTGCCGTGGTCCACATGGCCCATGACGGTAACCACGGGGGCACGCGGCAGCACCTCGACATCCTTTTGCTCCTCGCTCTCCTCGAGGAAGGCATCCGGGTCGTCCAGCTTCGCCGCCAGCGCCTGGTGGCCCATTTCCTCGACGATGATCATCGCCGTTTCCTGGTCGAGCACCTGGTTGATCGTGACCATCGAGCCCATCTTCATCAGGACCTTGATCACTTCCGTCGCCTTCACCGCCATCTTGTGGGCGAGGTCGGCCACGGTGATGGTCTCGGGCACGTGAACCTCGCGCACGATCGGCTCGCTCGGCGCCTGGAAGGTGGTGCGATCCTCTTGCTGACGGCCATGACGACCGCCGCCCCTGGCGCCACGCCAGCCGGCACTCGAACCCACCTCACCGCGTGTCTTCAGCCCACCGCGACGCTTTGCGCCGTCGGTGTCGCGCTGGCCCCCGCGCTTGGCATCCTTGCCGGCCTTGTCTTCGCTCTTGGCCGGGCGGTGCAGGGTCCCGCTGGTGGGCTTGGCTGCGGCGGGCTTGGCGACCTCTTCCTTCTTCTGCTGCTCGGAGAGCACGCGCGCCTCCTCTTCCGCACGACGCGCGTCGGCGGCGGAGCGGGCGGCTGCTTCGCGTTCCTGGCGGGCGCGAAGATCGGCGGCCTGGCGCTCGGCGAGCGCACGTGCGCGGTTGGTCTCGCGCTCGCGCGCCGCCCGCTCCTCGTCGCTCAACAGCTCGTTGATCGACATCGGCTTGGGCTTGCCCGGACGTGCCGCCGCCTTGGTCTCGGGCTGCGCCGAATCCTCGTTCGACTCGGCAGCCACCGCTGCTTCCGGCTCCGCCTCGACCGCCGCGACAGGCTCCTGCGCGGGTTCGGCCTCGGGCTCGGCGACGACCTCGGGC
The DNA here is from genome assembly GCA_041565515.1 of Rhodocyclaceae bacterium. GTDB lineage: Bacteria > Pseudomonadota > Gammaproteobacteria > Burkholderiales > Rhodocyclaceae > Thauera. The sequence goes on from JBFGUQ010000185.1 coordinate 5,534, forward strand.
GCCGGCGGCTCGACTTCCGCTGCCGGGGCAACGGGCGCGCTTTCGGCGACCGGCGCCGGCGCGACATCGACTGCCGCGGCTTCGACC
>JBFGUQ010000186.1:0-5618 GCA_041565515.1 Rhodocyclaceae bacterium
AGCCGTTTCGCGACGTGCTCCTCGGCCTGTTCTTCGTCACCGTCGGCATGCTGCTCGACGTCACCGAAATCCTGCACAACCTGCCGGCGGTGATCGGCATGGTGCTGGCGCTGCTGGTGTTCAAGTTCGCAGTCGTCTTCGCCGCCTCGCGTGCCCTGGGCTCGGCGACCGGTACGGCGATGCGCTCCGGCCTGTGGCTGTGTGCCGGCGGCGAGTTCGGCTTCGTGCTGCTGTCGCAGGTGCTCGGTCTCGACCTGATGCCGCACGGGCTGGCGCAGGTGACGGTGGCGGCGCTGGTCCTGTCGATGCTGTTTGCGCCCCTGATCGTGCAGGTGAGCGACAAGCTGGTGATGCGCTTCGTCGCCTCGGAATGGCTGCTGCGCTCGATGGAGCTGACCAAGGTCGCGGCGCAGTCGCTCAATACGGAAAGGCACATCATCGTCTGCGGCTACGGCCGCAGCGGCCAGTACATGGCGCGCTTTCTCGAGCAGGAGAACGTCAACTACGTCGCCCTCGACCTCGATCCGGAGCGCGTGCGTGAGGCGGGCGCGGCCGGCGACACCGTGGTGTACGGCGATGCCGCCCGGCGCGAGACGCTGATGGCCGCCGGCATCATGCGTGCCAGCGCGGTGGTGATCTCGTTTTCCGCCGTCGACTCGGCCCTGCGGGTGATCCACCATGTGCAGGCCTTGCGCCCGGATCTGCCTGTCGTGGTGCGGGCGACCGACGAGGGCGACATGGAAAAACTCGTCAATGCCGGCGCGGCCGAGGTCGTGCCCGAGGCCTTCGAGGGCAGCATCATGCTCGCCTCCCACGCCCTCGCCCTCATCGGCGTGCCGCTGAACCGGGTGGTGCGACGCATCCGCGAAATCCGCAACCAGCGTTACTCGCTGATGCGCGGTTTCTTCCATGGCGCCAGCGACGTCGGCGACGGCATCGAGGCCCACGAGGCCCGCCTGCACTCGGTGACGGTGCCCGCGGGCGCGCCGACGATCGGTCGCGCCCTGGGCGAATTGATGCTCGACCAGTTCGGCGTGTCCGTCCCGGCGGTGCGCCGTCGCGGCATCCGCGGCCTGCAGCCGGGGATCGAGACGCGCATCGAGGCCGGCGACGTGATCGTGCTGCTCGGCCTGCCCGCAGGGCTGGAGGCCGCCGAGCAGCGGCTCCTGAGCGGGGCCTGAGGCCCTACAGGCCGACGCAGACCGTGTGGCTGTTGGCATCGACCAGCGGGTTTGCGCTGGCGATCGGCACCAGGGCGCCGTCGGTATCTGTCGTGGCCGCGCGCATCGAGCCTGCCGCCGGGTTGCCGTCGTCGATCGCGATGTCGAGCTGGCGCACGAGCTTGCCGGTGATGCCGTCGGCGCACATCACGTAGCTGCCGGCCAGGCCCAGCGGTGCCCCGCTGCCGCCGCGCTGGATGCCGAGCCGCCCGCCGGCGGCGTTGCGCGGCAGATAGCCGGGGTCGTCCGTGTCGGTCGTGCCGCTGGCGAGGTTTGCCAGGCGGACGTGCTGCCAGAACAGGAAGGCCTCGCTGGCGGCGGCGTCGTTCCAGTTGCCGTCGATCGCGCCGTTGCCGTCGCCGTTGGTCGTGCAAGCGCCGGCGTCGGCGCACAGGTGGTTGCGCGCGATGCGATCGTCCCCCGGCAGGGCGCGGTACTTGTCCTGGTAGGCGTACAGCAGTGTCGGGGTGGTGCGGAAGTCCTGCGCGAGGTTCTTCACCTTGGCGCTGTCGATCAGCTCCTGCCCCTTCAGCACGCCGCCCAGCAGCAGGCCGACGATCACCAGGACGACGGCGATTTCCACCAGGGTGAATCCGGTTTGTCGGGATGGCATGGTCCTTGACTCCTCTTCTGACGGTTGAAAAACGCACGAATCAGAGGCGCCCGGCCTGCGCCAGGCGGGCGATAAGCAGGGGACGGCCGATCCACACCAGTTCGTCGTCGAAGGCCGGGATGGCTTCGCCGGCCTGATAGACCGGGGCCGTGGCCGAGTAGCTGGCGTTGGCGCCGTCGGGCTGGCGGTTCGGCCCGGTGGAATAGACGATCGCCACCGCCTGCGAGTCGGTGACGGTGAGGCGGCTGCCGTCGTGGGCGCGGATCTGCAGGTTCGCCGCCGGCGCTGTCGTCGCGGCGATCGTGCCGGCGGCGAAGGCGGGGTCGACACGGTAACGCCAGTGCCCGGCCCAGCCCTCGGCGGCGCTCGCGCGTGGATTCCCCCAGGCGTCGGTGGCCGGCATCGCCAGGGTGCGCCACGGCAGCCGCCCTTCGGTCGTGGCGCTGCACGGCGGTGCGTCCTCGATGCCGTATGCCGGGCTCGCCGGGTCGGCCTCGGTGCTGGGGCAGGGCAGGCGGCCGTTGATGATGGCGAAGCCGGTCAGGGCGTGGACGATGTCGCGCAGTCGGGCCTGGGTGAGTTCGCGGTCGCGCGCCTCGATGCGGCTGCCCAGGGGCACGAGCAGGCCGCCGGCGAGGACGGCGAGGATCACGAGCACCACGGCCAGCTCCGCCAGCGTGAAGCCGTGCTGGCGGGCGCCCCGGTCGCGAGGACCGCGGGAGCCGGCGGGGAGGCTCAGCCGAGGCACCGGATCACGTCCCGGCTCGCCGGCTGCGCCGGGTCGTGCACGGCGAAACGGCGGGCGCCGGCGAAGGCGGGCAGGCCGCTGGCGAAGTTGGCGGCGTTGCTGCCCTCGAAATACTGTGCCGGGTCGGCGCGTCGGGACGGGCTGTCGCGGCGCTGGCGTTCGCTCCCGCTGCGGATGCGCTCGCCGCCGAACAGCAGCACCGCCCGGCAGGGCTCGACGGCGGGCGGGTCGTCGAGCGTGGCCGAGATGCAGGCCGTGCCGTCGGCGCAGGCTGCGAAGCGGAACTGGTCGCGCCAGTTATCGTGGTCGTCGGCCATCTCGCCGCTCAGGCCCAGCGTCGCCGCCGGCGGCAGCGGCCCGGTGAGCAGGGAGCCGGCGGTGGCGTCGGCATGGCTGGCGATGAAGCCCGGCTCGTCGAGCCTGGCACCGAGGGCAAGAGCTGCGCGGACGCCGATCTGCTCGATCCGCAGCGCATGGTCGGACCGGCGCCGCAGGGCGTCGAATATGTCGTCGATGCCGATCCAGGCCAGCACGTCGTTGCGGTGCTCGCTGCCGGGGCGGCCCTGGCGGATCGCGATCGTCGCGCCCGGGCTTTCGGGCAACTCATCGTCGACGAAGGCGGGGAGATCGATCGCCGCCGAGTCGCTGCCGGCGCAGCGCCCGACGCCGGCTTGCGGACGTTGTTGCGCAGGCAGCGGGGGGCCGGGCGCGAACAGCACGGCAACCGCCAGGGCGTCATCGGCGGCGTCGCCCAGCGGCAGGCCGTCTGCGGTGAACAGGGCGAACTGGCCGGGGCTGTCCCAGTTCAGCGCTTGCGCCTTGGGGTTGTGCTTGACGCTGCCGGCGACCGCGTACCACAGGCATTCCCCCCAGCCGTCGCGCAGGTCGGCGAGGCCGAGCGTGCGGTAGGGCAGCCGGCCGATGCGTCCCAGATCGCGGGCGCCACAGGCCGAGATGGTGGTGGAGCCGGTATTGGCAGCGTCCGGGCAGGGCAGGTAGGCATAGCCCTGGCCGGGGTGGCGCTCGGCGTAGCTGACGGCGTAGCCGAGCAGCGCCGCGCGCGCCTCGGCGAGCGCGGCAAGCGAGCGGGCCTGGGCCCCGGCTCGGATCCGCGCCGACAGCTCGCCCTGCGCGAGAAGGGCGGCGCTGCCCAGCAGCGTCGCCAGCACGAGCGCTGCGACGAGGCCGCTGCCGCGCAGGCGAAAACGTCGCGGGCGGGCGGTCGGGGCGGCGCTCATCGATCCACCCCGGCCGGTCCTTGCACCACGATGTGCGGCAAACGGGCCTCGGCCTGGTCGGAGCGGGGCCAGCTGTCGCCCACGCGCAGGCGCGTCGCCGGCGCATCGTCCGGAATCAGGACCAGGGCACGGCCGGCGGGCAGGCGGTAGCCCGCAGGCGAAACCTGCGGCTGGCCATCCAGCCAGACGATGCTGCGCCCGTCTGGGCGGCGCAGGATGCCGTCCAGGCGCTGCGGGGCGGCGGCGACCGGTCCGGGCGCGGTCTCGGGCGGCGGGCGGTCGCGAAGCGCGGTCATTGCCGCGCGCTGCGCGGGGCTGAAGAAGACGCGGCCGAAGTCTGCCGCGCCGGCGGGGGAGGCGAGCAGGCTCAGGACCAGGGCGAGGACGGCGATCGGTGTCCCCGCTGCCGCTGCCCCCGTGCGCGCGCGCTTGCGAATTGGCGAACACCTGCTCATCGTCTGCCCGCCGCCGCGAGCGGCGCGATCGTGAGCCAGTCGAGCCGGCATTCCAGTGCGAGGTGAGCGCCCCGGTCGGCGGCCGCTGGCGAGGCGGGCTGCAGGCGGTCGAGGGCGCAGTCCGAAATGCGGACGCGAGCGTCCGGCTGCGCCTGCAGGTCGGCGATGAAGGCCGCGAAATCGCCCTCGTGCATCAGCCGCGCCTTCAGCGCCAGCGTGCTCGCCAGCAGCGGCAAGGCCTTGTCCGGCTCGGTTCCGGACGGCAGCGCGCGAGGTGGCAGGAAGCGCGCGTCTTCGAGCTCGACCCGGTGGCGCAGGGCGGCCTCGATGACGCGAGCTTGCCAGTCCTGCGTGCTGGGCGTGCCGACGAAGCCGGCGGCGGCGAGGGAATGGTAGCGCGGCAGCGCAAGCGCGGCGGCAGCGTCGAGCTGGCGCATGGCCGCACGCTGAGCCGAACTGCGAGCGAGGTCCGTGCTGGCCAGTACGGAGCGCGATTCGATGTCCTCGAGGGCACGGCTCGACCATGTCAGCAGCACGATGCCGCCGATGCCGAGCGCCAGGGCGAGCAAGGCATGCAGCGCCGCGGGCGGAAGGCGTCCGGTCATGGCCGGCCTCCGGGCGGCAGCTCGAACTGCAGCCGGGTGGCGGGGCGCCCTCGCCGATCGTCCTGCGGCGGGCGCAGTTCGAGCGTGACGCTGGCGCTGCCCGGTGGCGCATCGGCCGCGGCAGCTTGCCAGCTCAGGCGCTCGAGCCGAAGCCCGGGCACGGATTCGAGCCGATCGGCGACGGCGCGCAGGATCACGGCCGGATCATTCGCGGCCGTATGCTCGCGATCGAGGGCCGTCATCACGTCGATCAAGGTTCGTGGCGGCAGGGGCAGGGCATCGTGCTTCGATTGCAGCTCGGCGATCTCGGCGATCGCGGTGCGAAGCGCGCGCTCGCGTTCGGCGCTGTCGCGCGCGAGCGCATCGATCGTGGTCCAGCGCATCGCCGCGATCGCGAGGCAGCCGGCGAAGAACGCGCCGCCGGCTGCCGGGATCGCAGGCCGCCAGCGGCTCGGCGCCTCCGCTTTGGCGGACGTGCAGGTCGGCCAGGCGATGTGCCGCGGTGCGCGGGCGAGCGAGCGGAGCAGTGTCGGTGCCAGATCGTCGGCATTGGCCGCTGCGGTCGCTGCCGGCAGGCGCCACAGCTTGGCGGGATCGACGCTGCGCAGCCCGGCGATGCCGGTGTTTCCGACCGTCGTGCTGCGGGCGAGCACGACTACCGGCAGCTCGGCGTCGGCAGTTCGGCCCGTCTGTGCCGCGAGGTAGCTGCGGGTGCGAACCACCTCGGCCGGCCAGGCGG
>JBFGUQ010000187.1:0-5610 GCA_041565515.1 Rhodocyclaceae bacterium
CCCCTGTAGCCCTGGTTGCACGCCTCGCAGCCGACCGGATGGTGCAGGCTGAACTTGCCCGCTGCATCCGCGTAAGCCTCGCGCCAGCGGGCGAGCACCCGGCTGCGCGCCTGCTCGGGGTCGGCCTGGAAGTCCGGCGTCAGGTGCATGTCCTCGCAGTACTCGTCGACGAGGCGCATGACTTCGTCCTCTTCCGGTGCATAGGCCTTCTTGCACTTCTCGCACAGGCGCTTGGCCAGGCGTTGCGCGAGCACGCCGAGCAGGGCATCGGCGAAGTTGAACGGGTCCATGCCCATGTCGAGAAGGCGCACGACGGACTCGGGCGCGCTGTTCGTGTGCAGCGTGGAGAACACCAGGTGACCGGTGAGCGAGGCCTCGATGCCGACGGCAACGGTCTCGTGGTCGCGCATCTCGCCCACCATGATCACGTCGGGATCGGCGCGCAGGAAGGCGCGCATCATGGTGGCGAAATCGATCCCGGCCTTGCGGTTGACCTGGACCTGACGCAGGCCCTGCTGCGTGATCTCGACCGGATCCTCGACCGTCCAGATCTTGGTCTCCGGGGTGTTGATGTCGCCCAGGATCGAATGCAGCGTGGTGGTCTTGCCCGAGCCGGTCGGGCCGCAGACGAAGAAGATGCCGTAGGGCTTGGCGATCGCGCCCTTGAGGCGTTCGAGGTTTTGCGGCGTGAGCCCGATGTCGTCGAGCGGAAGCGGCTCGCTGCCCACGAGCAGGCGCATCACCACGTCCTCGAGGCCGCCGGCGGTGGGCAACGTGGCGACGCGCAGCTCGATGTCGAGCGGCGCGTACTTGCGGAACTTGATCTTGCCGTCCTGCGGCTTGCGGCGCTCCGAGATGTCGAGGTCGCACATGATCTTGATGCGCGTCACCAGCGGGTTGCGATAGCTCGCCGGCACCTCGATGTAGGGCACGAGCGAGCCGTCCCGGCGGAAGCGGATCAGGGTCTTCTGCTTCCCTGGCCGCGGCTCGATGTGGATGTCGGAGGCCCCCTGCCGGTAGGCATCGACGATGATCTTGTTTACCAGCTTGACGAGTTCGTTGTCGGCAGCCGCGGTCACGTCGTCCGACAAGCTGCCCTGCTCCTCCTCATGCTCGTCGAGTCCGACCAGCAACTCGGACACCGAGCCGGTGTCCAGCGCAGGCTCGAAGTACTGGTCGACGATGCGCTCGAAGTCGTGCCGGGTGGTGACGCGGTACGTCAGCCGCTTCTTCGGCCAGACATTCTGCGCCACGCCCGAGGCGCGTACCTGCTCGGGGTCGATGCAGACGATGACCACGCCCTCGGTCGCTTCCTCGAGCGGCAACCACAGGCTCTGCTCGACATAATCGCGCTTGATGTTGCGCAACAGGTCGAGCGGTTTGACGTGATCGGGGCGGAAGGGCGCATAGGGCACGTTGAAGAAGCGCGACGCCGCCTGTCCGAGCTCGGTCACCGACAGCCCGAGCTGGTCGATCAGCAAGGATTCGGTGGTCGCCCCGCTCGCACGCGCCTCGCGCGTGACCTTGGCGAGCTCCTCGGCGGTGATGCGGCCATCGGCCACCAGCGCATCGAAGCGCGAGCGCGACTGCGCCGGCGCCTGGCGGTCGCGTGCGAACGCCACACCCAGCGTCTGTGCGAGCCCGAGCAGGCCCTCCTCGGCCACATGGGTGAAGGGCTCGCCCGTCGTCGTGTTGATGAACTGGATCACGCCGAGCAGGCTGTCGTCGCCGGGATCGCGAATCGGTGCGACGAGCATCTGGCGGGAGTGGAATCCGGTGCTGACATCGACTTCGCGACGCAGGTGCAGGCCGGGCGAAACGGCGCGCAGCTCGTCCTCGTCATAGGCGTCGCGAATGTTCAGTGCCGTGCCGCTGAGCGCGACATGACCCGCGATGCTGTCGTCGGACAACGGCAGGCGGATGCTCTGGACCTCGTTCAGCCCGGTCTTGACCCGGGTCAGGATCGACGCGCCCTCGTCCTCGACGGTGTAGATCGTCAGGCGCTCGGCCTCGAACAGCTCGCACAGACGCGGCGACAGCTCGATGATCGCAGCGTCGATGTCATGGCTGGCGTGGATGCGGTTGGTCAGGACCTGAAGGCCCTTGAAGAAGGCGAGCCTTCCCGCCACCGCACTGCCCGACTGCGTACTGCCTGCGCTCACGCTCATGGATTTTCCGGAAGATGGGAAGCCGCGTTTGCGGCCGGGATTCCAGGACTGGGGGCGACTGCCACGAGCTTGGCGGCCGCGGCCCTCTCAAAACTCGAACACCTGCCCCTGCTCGAGCCGCTGCGGTCGCAGTCGCGAAGCCCCGGCCTCGAGCTGGGCGATGATGCGGTCGTCGACCCCGGGCTTGAGGTGGCTGATATGTACCGCCGGCGCCACCTGCACTTCGTCTAGCATCTCCAGCAACATGGCCGGGCACAGATGGCGGGAGGCCAGCGCCAGACCATGCTGTTCGTCTGAAAACGCGGTCTCGATGATCAGGTGGCGCAGGGCGGGCTGGCGGTTGATCGCGGCGATGAGTTCCGGGCAATAGCCGGTATCGCCGGAATAAAGAAGCTGGCCCGAGCCGCTGTCGAGACAATACGACACCGCCGGCACGGTGTGGTGCGCCGGCAGGGCGCAAACCCCGCGGGCGCCGAGACGAACGCTCTCGTTCACCTTCAACGGCTGGAAGCGCATGAACGGATGCTGCCGATCCGGAATGGTGGAGAAATCCGGCCAGATCAGCCAGTTGAAGATGTGCGAGCGCAGGATGCGGATCGTCTCGGGCGTGGCATAGACGGTGATCGGCACGGCGCGCAGATCGCCGACGGAATCGATCAGCAGGGGCAAGGAGGCGATATGGTCGAGGTGGGCATGCGTGAGGAAGATATGATCGATCTTCGCCAGCGCCTCGAGCGACAGATCGCCCACGCCGGTTCCGCAGTCGATGAGGATGTCCTCATCGACCAGAAACGACGTGGTGCGCGCCCGCGCTCCGCCGATGCCCCCGCTGCATCCAAGCACCTTCAGCTTCATATAAAGTCACGACGTTCCGGCCGGACGGCGGAATCGGTCGCTGCGACTCCAGAATACGTAGCCTGAGACCATAGCATCGCACCGGCGCGGCCGTAGTGCAAAAGGTCACGGCAGGTCGAGGCATCAGCGCCGCAGGAAGAACTCCATCTTCACGCCGGCGAGCTCGATAATGTCATGATCATTGAGGTGGTGCGCCTGCGCACCGAGCGCCTTGCCATTGACCGTCGGGAAAGTCTTCCCCTCCACATGAGTGATGAAGTACCCATGTGGCCGGCGCGTGATCACCGCCACCTGGCGCCCTGGCTTGCCTAGCGTGGTAAGGGATTTCATCAGTTCGAGCTCGCGCCCCGCATTGGTGCCGCTGAGCACCTGGATCACGCCCAGCTGCTCGGCCTGAGCGGCGGCCCCACCCTGCCCGCGCTCGAGCGCGGCGGCTTCCAGCACCTGCGTATGCGTGGGCTCGGCGGCCGGCTTGGGCGCCGGCGGCGGGCTCACGTCGACGGCGGCGACCGGCATTTCGAAGGGCTTGAGCGCGGCGGTCTCGACCATCTCGGACGGCGCAAGACCGGGCTGCGCGCTATCGACGATGAACTTGAGGCGATACTTGCCGAGCTCGACGACGTCGTTGTTCTGCAGGACGTGCTTCTTGACCGGCTGGCCGTTCACGTAGGTGCCGTTGGTGCTGTTCTGGTCCTCGAGGAAGGCGTCGTTGAGGATGCAGGTGATGACCGCGTGCTGACCACTGATGGCGAGGTTGTCGATCTGGATATCGTTGTTCGGCTTGCGTCCGATCGAGGTTCGCTCCTTGGTGAGCATGATCTCCTTGAGAACAAGCCCGTCCATGCTGAGGATCAACTTCGGCATTGACTCTACCCGTGGAATGGTTGCGCACGCATGCGGCGTACGGTTGTCGTCGTCGGACTGCTTCGTCGCACATCGCCCCGCGCAGGACGTCCGCTTGCGACCGTGCCGTCATTCTACCGCGCCGGAATTTCCCGTAGACGAAAAAAGCGCCGGACACGCCGGCGCTTGTGGTCGTGCCGAAGCGGCAAAGCCGCTTACAGCAGCGCCTTGAGCAGCTTGCCCATCTCGGACGGGTTGCGCGTCACCGTGAAGCCGCACTCCTCCATGATGGCGAGCTTGGCATCGGCAGTGTCGGCGCCACCCGAGATCAGCGCCCCGGCATGGCCCATGCGCTTGCCCGCGGGCGCGGTCACGCCGGCGATGAAGCCGACGATCGGCTTCTTCATGTTGGCCTTGCACCACTGCGCGGCTTCTGCCTCGTCCGGACCGCCGATCTCGCCGATCATGATCACCGCATCAGTGTCCGGATCGTCGTTGAACATGCGCATCACGTCGATGTGCTTCAGGCCGTTGATCGGGTCACCGCCGATACCGACCGCCGACGACTGGCCGAGGCCGATCTCGGACAACTGGGCGACCGCTTCATAGGTCAGCGTGCCGGAGCGCGAAACCACGCCGATACGACCCTTCTTGTGGATGTGGCCCGGCATGATGCCGATCTTGATTTCGTCCGGCGTGATGAGGCCCGGGCAGTTCGGGCCGAGCAGCAGGGTTTCCTTGCCGCCGGCGGCAACCTTGGCCTTCATCTTGTTGCGCACTTCCAGCATGTCGCGCACCGGAATGCCTTCGGTGATGCAGATCGCCAGATCGAGGTCGGCCTCGCAGGCTTCCCAGATCGCGGCCGCGGCGCCTGCCGGCGGCACGTAGATGACCGAAACGGTCGACCCGGTGTCGGCCGCGGCTTCCTTGACCGAAGCGTAGATCGGCACGTCGAAGATCTTCTCGCCGGCCTTCTTCGGGTTCACGCCGGCGACGAAGCAGTTCTTGCCGTTCGCGTACTCGATGCACTTCTCGGTGTGGAACTGGCCGGTCTTGCCGGTGATCCCCTGGGTGATGACTTTGGTGTCTTTGTTGATCAGGATGGACATTCAGACTCTCCTTACTTGACCGCAGCCACGATCTTGGTGGCTGCTTCCGCCATGGTGTCGGCGGCGATGATCGGCAGGCCCGACTCGGCGAGGATCTTCTTGCCGAGATCTTCGTTGGTGCCCTTCATGCGCACCACGAGCGGGACGGAGAGCTTGACTTCCTTGGCCGCGGCCACGACGCCTTCGGCGATCGTGTCGCAGCGCATGATGCCGCCGAAGATGTTGACCAGGATGCCCTTGACCTTGGGGTTCTTGAGCATGATCTTGAAGGCTTCGGTGACCTTCTCGGTGGTGGCGCCGCCGCCCACGTCGAGGAAGTTGGCCGGCTCGGCGCCGAACAGCTTGATCGTATCCATGGTGGCCATCGCCAGTCCGGCACCATTTACCAGGCAGCCGATGTTGCCATCGAGGCTGATGTAGGCCAGGTCGAACTTGGACGCCTCGATCTCGTCGGCGTCTTCCTCGTCGAGGTCACGGTAATCGACGATCTCGGGATGACGGTAGAGGGCGTTGGAGTCGAAGTTGAACTTCGCGTCCAGCGCCTTGATGTTGCCGTTGCCCTCGAGGATGAGCGGGTTGATTTCCGCCAGCGAGGCATCGGTTTCCATGTAGCAGGTATAGAGCTTCTTCAGGGC
>JBFGUQ010000188.1:0-5600 GCA_041565515.1 Rhodocyclaceae bacterium
AGGGCCAGCGCGGTATGAAACACCACGGTCTGCCCGCTCATTCGCTGCAGCTGCGCAATTGCGCGCTCCGCCGTGCCGGGTTTGCCGAACACCTCGTCGCCGAGGTGTGCCACCTGGTCGCTGCCGATGATCAGCGCGTCGGACCAGGCGGCGGCGACCGCGCGCGCCTTCTCGGCCGCGAGCCGCTGTGCGGTGGCCGCCGGGCGCTCGTCGGGCAGTGGCGTCTCGTCGGTTTCCGGGCGTGCGGTCACGAACGGCACCTGCAGGCGCTCGAGCAGCATTTTTCGGTAGGCCGAGGTGGATGCGAGGACGAGCTTCATGGGTGATTCGGGTTGCAAAGTGGGGCGCGCACAACGGATCTGGTCGGCGCTTCGGGCAAGATGCCAAAAACCTTCGGCGGCTTTGACACAAAGAGGAAAAAGATCATATCATGCGCGGCTTATGTCGCAATCAGCCGTACAGTCGAGACGCCTCGTGGATCCGTTCCGCTTCGCTGCCGAAGGGCGCAGATTCGGCGCGGAAATCGCGGTCGGCAGCCTGGACAGGCTTGCCGACGTCGTGGCTGAAGATTCGGCTGTGCTGGTGTTTCGCCTCGAAGGTTCGCTGGACGAGAGCCGCAACCCGCGGCTCGACCTGGCGGTGGAGGGCGAGCTCGTCCTGCACTGCCAGCGTTGCCTGGCGGGATTGCGCTGGCCGCTCGACATTCGCGTGGCGCTGCAGCCGGTGCGTCCGGGGCAGCCAATCCCCGACGAAGAGTTGGAGAACGATGCGATCGACGCGCTGGAAGTCGATGGCGAGCTCGACGTGGTCGCGCTCGTCGAGGACGAGGTGCTGCTTGCGTTGCCGATCGCGCCGCGACACGAAGATTGTGAACCGCCCCGCCCCGAAGGCGGGACGGGCAAGGAATCGCCTTTCGCCGCGCTGGCGTCGCTGCGCCGGGGCGGAAGTTAGAAAATGGCGGAATATTTGTCTTAGGAGCATTACTCATGGCCGTTCAGCAGAACAAGAAATCCCCGTCCAAGCGTGGCATGCATCGTGCGCACGACTTCCTCACCGCGCCGGCGCTGGCCGTCGAAGCGACCACGGGCGAGGTTCACCTCCGTCACCACATCAGCCCGAGCGGCTTCTACCGCGGCAAGAAGGTCGTCAAGACCAAGGGCGAATAAGCCCGCTGCCTGAACGCGAAGGCGGCGCACGGCGCATTGCGCCTGCGCCGCTTTTTTTCCGACTCACTCCCTGAATCACGCGAGATGCCGATGGGTGTCACCATTGCAATCGACTGCATGGGTGGCGATCATGGCCCTGCCGTGACCGTGCCGGCTGCGCTGTCCTTTCTGCGCAGTCACCCCGATGCGAATGCGATTCTGGTCGGTCGCGAGGAGGCGATGCAGCCTCACCTCGGCGCTGCCCTGTCCGATTTTGGCCCCCGTTTGAAGCTGCAGCCGGCTTCCGAGGTGGTCACCATGGACGATCCGCCCGCCATCGCGATGCGCAACAAGAAAGACTCCTCGATGCGCGTCGCCATCGACCTGGTCAAGGCAGGGCAGGCTTCCGCCGCAGTCTCCGCCGGCAATACCGGCGCGTTGATGGCCATTTCCCGCTTCGTGCTCAAGACGCTGCCCGGCATCGACCGGCCTGCGATCGCCAGCGTGTTGCCGTCGATGAAGGGGCACACCTACGTGCTCGATCTCGGTGCCAACGTGGACTGTTCCGCCGAGCACCTGTTGCAGTTCGGCATCATGGGCGCCATGCTGGTCGCGGCGGTCGAGCATGTCGAGCGGCCGCGCGTCGGTCTGCTCAACATCGGCGAAGAGGCGATCAAGGGCAACGAGATCGTCAAGGAGGCGTCCGATCTGCTGCGCAACAGTGGCCTGAACTTCTGTGGCAACGTCGAGGGTGACGACATCTACAAGGGCACGGCCGAGGTAGTCGTCTGCGACGGCTTCGTGGGCAACGTCGCACTGAAGACGTCCGAAGGCCTGGCGCAGATGCTGGGCGCGTTCCTGCGCGAGGAGTTCAGCCGCAACTGGCTCAGCAAGCTTGCGGCCCTGGTGGCGCTGCCGGTGCTCAAGCGCTTCAAGCATCGGGTCGATCATCGTCGCTACAATGGTGCGCCGCTGCTCGGACTGCGTGGTGTGGTGCTCAAGAGCCACGGTTCGGCCGATGCACTGGGATTCGAGAACGCGCTGGCGCGTGCGGCCGAGGCCGCAGCCAACAGCCTGATCGAGCGCATCAGCGACCGCATGGCGGCCATGAACGAGGTGAAGAAATGATCTACGCACGGATCGCGGGCACCGGCAGCTATCTGCCGGGTGAGCCGGTCACCAACGAAGACCTTGTCGCCCGCGGTATCGACACCTCGGACGAGTGGATCGCGACCCGCTCGGGAATCCGCAGCCGTCACCTCGCGGCGGCCGACGTCGGCGCCAGCGACCTCGCTCGCGCGGCGGCCGAGCGCGCGATCGAAGCGGCCGGTTGCGATGCGGACGACATCGATCTGATCATCGTCGCCACGTCGACGCCGGACTACATCTTTCCCAGTACTGCCGCGCTGGTGCAGGCCAAGCTCGGCATTCGCAACGGCAGTGCGGCCTTCGACGTGCAGGCGGTCTGCAGCGGGTTCGTCTACGCCTTGACCGTGGCGGAGAAGTTCATCCGCTCGGGCAGTCACAAGCGCGCCCTCGTCGTCGGTGCGGAGGTCTTCTCGCGCATCCTCGACTGGTCCGACCGCGCCACCTGCGTCCTGTTCGGCGACGGTGCCGGCGCCGTCGTGCTCGAGGCCTCCGACCGGCCGGGCATTCGCACCAGCGCGCTTCACGCCGACGGCAGCCATCACCCGATCCTGTGCGTTCCCGGTGGCGTCGCCTCGGGCCAGATCATCGGCGATCCGTTCCTGCGCATGGACGGGCAGGCGGTGTTCAAGTTCGCGGTCAAGGTGCTCGGCGATGTCGCAAACGAGGTCCTCGAGCAGGTCGGGGCAGGGTGCGACAGCGTGGACTGGCTGATTCCCCATCAGGCAAACATCCGTATCATCCAGGCCACGGCGAAGCGCCTGGGCCTGTCGATGGATAACGTCATCACCACGGTTGACCGCCACGGCAACACCTCGGCCGCGTCGATTCCGCTCGCGCTCGATCAGGCCGTGCGCGACGGTCGCGTCCGCCCCGGTCACCGGATCATCGTCGAAGGGGTCGGCGGTGGCTTCACCTGGGGCGCGGCCCTGATCGATCTCTGAGCGGGCGTCGCCGTGCGACCGGCGTTCTTCAACTACTGACAAGCGGAGGGCAAGCATGGCTTTTGCGCTGGTTTTTCCCGGCCAGGGTTCCCAGGCCGTAGGCATGATGGCCGCCTATGGCGAGTCTGCGGTGATTCGCGATACCTTTTCCGAGGCCTCGGAGGCCCTTGGCGACGACCTGTGGGAAATGGTGTGCAACGGGCCGGCCGAACGCCTGGCGCTGACCGTCAACACACAGCCGCTGATGCTGACGGCGGGCGTCGCGGTCTATCGCGCCTGGCAGGCGGCGGGTGGTCCGCAGCCGGCGGTCCTCGCAGGACACAGTCTGGGCGAATATTCCGCGCTCGTGGCCGCCGGGGCGATCGCGTTCGCCGATGCGGTCCCGCTGGTGCGTTACCGCGCCCAGGCCATGCAGGAGGCCGTGCCCGCCGGCGAGGGCGCGATGGCGGCCCTGCTCGGGCTGGACCTCGATGCCGTCCGCGAGGCCTGCGCCGAGGCGGCGCAGGGCGAGGTGGTCGAGGCGGCGAACCTGAACGCGCCGGGCCAGATCGTCATCGCCGGCGCCAAGGCAGCGGTCGAGCGCGCGGTGGAAGCGGCCAAGGGCAAGGGCGCCAAGCGCGCCGTGTTGCTGCCGGTATCGGCCCCCTTCCACTGCGCGCTGATGCGTCCGGCCGCCGAACGCCTGGCGGAGCGTCTCGCGGGAGTGGCCATTTCCGCACCGCGGATCGATGTGCTGAACAACGCGGACGTTGCGGTCTATGATGAGCCCGAGAGAATTCGCGACGCGTTGGTCCGGCAGGCATTCTCGCCGGTGCGCTGGATCGAGATCATCGAGCGGATGGCCAGCCGCGGCATGAGCCATGTCGTCGAATGCGGTCCCGGCAAGGTGCTCGCCGGCATGACGAAGCGGATTGCGAAGGACGTGGAGGGCGGTTCCGCACACGACGCGGCCAGCCTGGAACAATCGATTGCGGCGGTGAGGCAAGAACAATGAGTTTTTCGCTCGAAGGGCAGGTTGCGCTGGTGACGGGCGCTTCGCGAGGTATCGGCCGCGCGGTCGCGCTCGAACTGGGCCGTCTGGGGGCCACCGTGGTCGGCACGGCGACGTCCGGACCAGGCGCGGCAGATATCGACAAGGCGATCGCCGAGGCCGGCTGCAAGGGTGGTGGCATGGCGCTCGACGTCACCGACGCCGCGGCCTGCGAGGCGCTGGTCGGCGACATCGAGAAGCGCTTCGGCACGATCGGCATCCTGGTGAACAACGCCGGCATCACCCGCGACAACCTGGCCATGCGCATGAAGGACGACGAGTGGGACGCGGTGGTCGATACCAATCTGCGCGCGGTCTTCCGGATGAGCAAGCTGGTGATGCGCGGCATGATGAAGGCGCGCCAGGGGCGGATCATCAACATCACTTCGGTGGTGGCCAGCGCCGGCAATCCGGGTCAGGCCAACTACGCGGCGGCCAAGGCCGGTGTGGCGGGCATGAGCCGCGCGCTCGCGCGAGAACTCGGCAGCCGCAACATCACGGTCAATTGCGTCGCCCCCGGTTTCATCGATACTGACATGACGCGCGCGATGCCCGAAGCGGCACGCGACGCACTGCTGGGCAACATCGCACTCGGTCGCCTCGGTCGTCCGGAAGAGATCGCGGGAGCCGTTGCATTCCTCGCTTCACCCACCGCGGCATATGTCACCGGCACCACCCTGCACGTCAATGGCGGTATGTACATGTCCTGATTGCCGGGCGGGATAGCGGTTCCTGGCCATTTTGGTAGAATACGCCGGCTTTTTTCACTACACCTGCAACCCTCAGGGAAGGAGTTAGTTCATGGAGAACATCGAACAGCGCGTCAAGAAGATCGTCGCTGAACAACTTGGCGTAAACGAATCGGAGATCAAGATCGAATCTTCGTTCGTGGATGATCTTGGCGCGGATTCGCTGGACACCGTGGAACTGGTAATGGCGCTGGAAGAAGAGTTCGAGTGCGAGATTCCGGACGAGGAAGCCGAGAAAATCACCACCGTTCAGCAGGCGGTCGACTACGTCAGCGCCCACCTCAAGAAGTAAATGCCTTCATTCCGGATTCCGCTAGCGCGGGATCCGGAATAATTCTGTTTCACTGTCTTGATTCCTTACGGAGTTGCCTGTGTCGCGTCGTAGAGTCGTCGTCACCGGTCTGGGACTCGTCTCACCGGTCGGCACTACTGTTCCCGAAGCATGGGAGAACCTGCTTGCCGGAAAGAGCGGCATCGGCCCCATCACACGCTACGATGCCAGCGCCTTTTCGGCCCGCATCGCCGGCGAAGTCCGCGGCTTCGACGTCTCGACCTATCTTTCCCCGAAAGAGGCGCGCCGCAGGGA
>JBFGUQ010000189.1:0-5555 GCA_041565515.1 Rhodocyclaceae bacterium
GAGCGCTGCGCCGATGTCGGCCGGATCCATCTTGCTCGTGTCCTTGCCCGCGTAGAGCATCGTCGCCGGGATGAGGTCGCTGGCCTCGTCCATCATCGAGATGCCGCACTGCTCGAGCCTGGCCGTGATCTCGGGATCGAACAACAGGTCCCAGGCGTTGTCCGGCAGCTTGCCGTCGAGCGCCTTCGTGACCTTGTCGACGTTGATCGCCACGCCGGTGGTGAACCACATGTAGGGCACGAGGTGGCGGTTGCCCGGGTCGGCAACCTCGATTGCCTTGAGGATGACCGGATCGATGTTCGTCAGATTCGGCAGCTTGCTCTTGTCGAGCGGCTGGAAGATGTTCGCCTGGATCTGCCTGCCGGCGTATTCGATGCTCGGGTAGACCACGTCGTAGCCGCTGCTGCCGGTCAGCAGCTTCGACTGCAGGGTCGCGTTGCTGTCATACAGGTCGTAACGCACCTCGATGCCGGTCGCCTTCTCGAACGAGGGGATGGTGTCCTCGGCGATGTAGTCGTTCCAGTTGTAGACGTTGAGCACCTTGTCCTCGGCCGCGCCAGCTGCAAGGGCGACCATCGCCAGCGTCGCCGCCAGCATCTTTCCGTGGAACTTCATCCTCTACCTCCAATAAGAGCCGGTAATCGAATCCACACGCGGTGGCGCGCGGCAAGGGGTGGTCCGCAGACGCCACATTGTGCCCTGCGCAATACCCGATCGGTCAAGCCTTCCGCAGCGCCGCGCCTGCTCAGAACACGGCCTTGAGCAGCCCGCGGATCCATCGCCACCGGCTCGTCACCAGCGCCAGCGAGATCAGGCCGCAGCCGGCGAGCTGCAGGCCGGTCATGGTTTCGCCGAACCACCAGGCCGCGACCAGCGCGGTCCACATCGGCTCGAGCATCAGGATGATCGCGGCATGGCTCGGCGTGGTCAGGCTCTGGCCGTGAAGCTGCACGAGAAATCGCAGCGTGGTGGCGATGATGGCGCTGGCGAAGAGCCAGAACAGGATCGAGGTCGGCACCACCGCCGGCCACGCTTCCAGCACCGCGGACGCGGGCAGGATCAGCACGCCGACGGTGAGCACCTGGACGGCGCTCAGGGCCAGCACCGGCACGTCGCGCACGACGCGCGAGTTCAGGTTGAAGAGAAAGGCGAAGATCAGCGCCGCACCGAAGAAGAACCACTGGCCGGGCTCGACCTGAAAGCCCTTGCCCAGCGACAGGCAGGCGAAACCGGCGAGCGCGAACGGCAGTGCGACCCAGGTGCTCGTCGGCGGATGCTCGCCGAAGAACAGGCGGGCGAAGACCGGCACCAGCACGATGCCAAGGCTGGCGATGAAGGCACCTTCGCCGAGGTGGGCCGCATGCTGCAGGCCCATGATCCACAGCGCCATCGCCGCGGCGAAGAAGGCGCCCACCGTCGCCGCGCGACCGAGCGCCCGACGCCCGAGGGCGCGAAGCTGCGTCCAGCTGAAGGCCACGAGCACGACGCCGGCAAGCACGAAGCGCAGGCCGATGAACTGCAGCGGCGGCAGCCCGGCGAGCGACTCCTTGGAGAAGACCCAGCCGGCAGCGGCGAGCAAGGTCGCGACCAGCAGCAGCAGGTCTGCCTTGAGCGGGTGCGTGGGGGAATCCATCGGCGCCTCATGTCGGCCCGCGGCCGCGTCGGAAAAGCCCGCCATCGTAGCGCAGTGCGAACCTGGGCGCCTCCTGGGCACCCATGCTCGGCGAACGCGCCGCGCCGCCGCGGCGAAGGCTCAGCCTGCCGCCGGGGGGCGGGCCAGTTTGCGCTGCAGGGTGCGCCGGTGCATCTTCAACGCCCGGGCGGTCGCCGAGATGTTGCCGTCGTGTTGTGCGAGCACGCGCTGGATGTGCTCCCATTCCAGGCGATCGACCGACATCGGCCCGTCCTGGATGGCATCGTCGATGACGACCTCGTCGGCGCACAAGGCCTTGATGATCGCATCGACCGCGGCCGGCTTGGCGAGATATTGCGTTGCGCCGAGCTTCACCGCATCGACCGCGGTGGCGATGCTGGCATAGCCCGTGAGCACCAGGATTCGCGCGTCCGGGCTGGCCTCGAGCAGGGGACGGATCAGGCGAAGGCCCGACTCGCCGCCGAGGTTGAGGTCGAGCACGATGAACTCCGGCGCGTGGTCGCGTGCAAGCTCCAGCGCCCCTTCCGCATCGGTCGCGCCGTAGCTGTCGAAGCCGCGCTGGCCCAGTGCGCGCAGCAGCACGCGGTTGAAGGCGGGGTCGTCGTCGACCACCAGCAGGGAGGGGGCAGGCGCGGCGTTCATCGGCTCGCATCCTGAAGCGGAACGAGCAGGCGGGCGATGGTGCCGCCGCCGGGGCGCGGACGGAAATCCAGGCTGCCGCCGTGATGCTCGACCGCATCGTGCGCGAGGTAGAGACCGACGCCCATGCCCGCCGGACGCGCCGCCAGCGGCCCCTGCCGCACCGCCGCGCAGACCGCCTGCGGCAGGCCGGGGCCACGATCGGAGACCTCGACGACCAGACTGCCATCGCGGCAGGCCGCCTCGACCTCGACCGCCGCACGGCCCCCGCCACGGCCGGCGGCCTCGTTCGCGTCTTGCGCATTGTCGATGAGGTTGTGCAGCGCCTCGCCGAGGCTCGCGTCGGCGACGAACACCGCGCCTGCGTCCGCCGGATCGCAGCGCAGGCTGGCCGCGGCGTGCGGGCGCAGGCTGCGCCAGCGCGTCACCACCCCCTCCAGCCAGGCACCGGCCGTGGTCGGGCCGCCCCCTTCGGCGCGCTGCTGACCGGCCTCGCGGGTAAGGCTGTTGAGGATGTCGCGGCAGTGGGACACCTGCTCGCGCATCAGGGCGAGGTCCTCGCGCGTCTCGTCGGCGAGGTCGCCGCGGCGCGCGAGTTCGTCGGCGAGGATGCGCAGCGTGCCCAGGGGCGTGCCCAGGCGGTGCGCGGCACCGGCGGCGAGCTTGCCCAGCCCCACCACGTAGGCGTCGCGCGCCCGCGCGGCATTGGCCTCGGCCAGGTCGCGCTCGCGCCGCGACAGCGCGGTATTCATGCGGGCGACGAACCACACCACGGTCGCGGCCGAGAGGACGAAGCTCAGCCACATGCCGGCCAGATGCCAGTACATCGCCATCGCGGCGTCATCCAGGTGCACCGGATGATGGAACTGCCACAGCAGGGAGTACACCGCCACCGCCAGCGCCGCCAGTGCCCAGGCCTGTCGCGCCGGCAGGATGGAGGCCCCCACCGCGACCAGCGGCAGCAGCAGCGAGATCGCCGGATTGGTCACGCCGCCGCCGAAGTAGAGGAAGGCGCCCCAGGCCAGCAGATCGATGCCGAGTTGGACGAAGGCGCCCCAGGGTCCGTCGAGCCGACGGATCAGGCCGCCGGCGAGCGCGAGGTTCACCGCTGCCAGCGCCAGCGTCACGCCCGCCAGCGGCTGCACCGGATGCGCGGGGGCGAGAAAGGGGATCGCGAGCAGCCCGAGCGCGGCCATCGCCAGCACCGACACCCAGCGCAACTGGAGCAGGCGTGCGCGATCCCTTCGCACCGCGTTGAGCGGGCCGGCGGACGGGCGCAAGGCATCGGCAGCTGGATTCATCGGCATCGTTTCTCGACAAGCCATGTTTTTACCTGCGTGTGAATCCGCGTCCTTGCTCCACATCAAGGTTTCGCCTCGCAGCCCGCTCCTAGAATGCAACTGCGACAAAACGTCACAGGACAAGCCGACGCGGGCGACAGCCACGCGACACCCAGATACAGCCGGACGCGCGGCGCCCCGGCCAGATGAACGAGTACCGATCAAACCTGAAACGGGAGCGATGAAATCATGAACGAAGCCAAGATGAATCCGGTCGGCGAGATGCCCGATCCCGGTCGCCGCAAGTTCCTCAACACCGCGGCCTTCGCAGGGCTGGCCGGCGCCGGCCTGTCGGTCGGCCTGACCGCTTGCAACAACGAGTCCGCGCCGGCCGCACCTGCCGCAGCGCCGGCCCCTGCCGCCGCGCCGGTTGCCTCGCACGCCAGCGCCGCCCACCTGAAGCCGGGCGAACTCGACACCTACTACGGCCTCTGGTCCGGCGGCCATACCGGTGACTTCCGCGTGCTCGGGCTGCCCTCGGGACGCGAACTGCACCGCGTGCCCTGCTTCACGCCGGACGCGCTGGTGGGCTGGGGCATCACCAACGAATCCAAGGCGATCATGGGCACCAAGCCCGACGGCAGCCTGAAGTACACCGTCGGCGACACCCACCACACCCACGCCTCGTACAAGGACGGCAACTACGACGGCCGCTACGCCTGGATCAACGAAAAGATCAACAGCCGCATCGCCCGCATCCGCCTCGACTATTTCATCTGCGACAAGATCACCGAGCTGCCCAACGTGCAGGGCTTCCACGGCATCTTCCCGGACAAGCGCGACCCGGTCGACCCGGCGATCAACTACACCACCCGCGTGTTCTGCGGCTCCGAGTTCCACGCCCCGCTGCCGAACGACGGCCGCGACGTCGACTCGCCGGAAAAGTACCGCACGATGTTCACCTGCGTCGACGCCGAATCCATGGATGTGCGCTGGCAGGTGCTGATCGATGGCAACTGCGACCTCACCGCCACCTCCTACGACGGCAAGCTCGCCGCCGTCAATCAGTACAACACCGAGAACGGCTTCCACTACGAAGGCATGATGTCGTCCGAGCGCGACGCCTGCCTGTTCTTCAACATCGCCCGCATCGAGCAGGCGGTGAAGGACGGCAAGGTCACGACCTACGGCGACTCGAAAGTGCCGGTGGTCGACGGCACCATGGCCGCCAACGCCGACCCCAAGACCGCGCTCGTCGCCTACGTATCGGTGCCGAAGAACCCGCACGGCGTCAATGCGAGCCCGGACGGCAAGGACTTCATCTGCGCCGGCAAGCTCTCGCCCACGGCGACGGTGATCGAACTGGCCAAGGTGCTCGACTGGTTCGACGGCAATCTGGCCGAGCTCGACAAGGCCATCGTCGCCGAGGTGGAAATCGGCCTCGGCCCGCTGCACACCGCCTTCGACGGTCGCGGCAACGCCTATACCACGCTGTTCCTCGACAGCCAGGTCGTGAAGTGGAACGTCGATGCCGCGATCAAGTTCCATGGCGGGGACCAGAGCGCGCAGTACGTGGTCGACCGCCTCGACGTGCATTACCAGCCGGGCCACATCAATGCCTCGCAGTCGGAGACGATGTTCGCCGACGGCAAGTGGCTGTGCGTGGGCTGCAAGTTCTCCAAGGACCGCTTCCTGCCCGTCGGCCCGCTGCATGCCGAGACCGAGCAGTTCATCGACATCTCCGGCGAGAAGATGGTGCTGGTGGCCGACCACCCGGTGCGCCCGGAGCCGCACGACTTCATCATCTTCAAGCGCGAACTGCTTCAGCCCAAGCAGGTGTACAACCTGGACGACTTCCCCAACGCGGTCAAGGATCCGAAGGAAGCCGGGGTGTTCCGCGACGGCAACAAGGTCACGGTGAAGATCACCTCGCAGGCGCCGGCCTTCGAGCCGCGCGAGTTCAAGCTCAAGGTCGGCGACGA
>JBFGUQ010000190.1:0-5555 GCA_041565515.1 Rhodocyclaceae bacterium
GGATCGCACCGCTGATCCTCGATGCCGGCTGCGGCGTCGGCCACAGCACGATTCAGCTCGCCCGCGCCTTTCCCGACCACTGGGTGATCGGCGTCGACCAGTCGCAGGAGCGGCTCGAGCGGCGCAAGCCCTACCCCGAAGCCCTGCTGCCGCGGAACATGGTGCTGGTGCGGGCCGACCTGGTGGACTACTGGCGGCTGCTCGACGAGGCCGGTCTGAGGCTCGCACGGCACTACATCCTGTATCCGAATCCATGGCCCAAGATCGGTCACCTGGCGCGGCGCTGGCATGCGCATCCGGTGTTTCCCTTCATTGCGGCCCTGGGCGGGGCGCTCGAGTGCCGGAGCAACTGGCAGGTGTATGTCGAGGAGTTCGCCCATGCACTCGGCATCGTGCTCGGGGCCGAGGTCGCGTGGGAAACCTTCGTCGCCGAAACCCCGCTGACGCCGTTCGAACGCAAGTACCGGGATTCGGGTCAACCGCTCTATCGCGTAGCCCTCGAACTCTGAAGCCGGACAGCCATATTTCGCTTGCCCTGCCCGGTGGCATCGGCCACCGTGCACACAATTTCCGGAGACCGAGCATGACCGAGCAGACTGAAAACCCCCACCTGATGAGTGACGAGGACTTCGAGGCGCTCGAAGCGATTCTCACCTCGGACGTGGTCCCCGAGGATTGCATGGACCTCGAGATGCTCGACGGCTTCCTCGCCGGCGTGCTGGCGTCGCCGAAGCCGATTCCGGCCGAGCGCTGGTTGCCGGCGGTCTGGTCGGCTCACGGCGAGGACGCGAGTTTCGGTTCGGGCAGTGGCGTGCAGCGTGCGATCCGTCTGGTCAACGCCTACTACAACGAGATGGCGACCACCCTCGGCCTCGACGACGACGAGGAGGCATGCTGGGAGCCGTTCTGCTTCGCGATTTCCGACGGCGACACCCTCGGTCTCGGCGAGGAATGGATCGACGGCTTCGTGCAGGGCCTCGACCTGTGGCCGGCCGGTTGGGAAGCCGGCATCCCGGAAGATGTGCTCGAGGCGGTGCAGAGCACCCTGGACGAGGTGCTGGCGCCCTGGGCGGGCGACGAGGCCGAAGCGGCCGACGACGAGACGCGACTCGGCTGGCTGGCGGCGGTCGGCGAGGCCGTCAACGACATCTTCGCGCATTGGCGCGATCTCGGCCTGCCCGCACCGACGCCCTTGCCAGTCATGGCGGCGGGCGGGCCGGCTGTCTCGGGGCCAGGGCGCAACGACCCCTGTCCCTGCGGCAGCGGCAAGAAGTACAAGAAGTGCTGCGGTGCCAATGGGGATGGAGCCGAAGGCGGCAACGGCGCCGATGCGTGAGGATCATTGCACGCGCTGTGGTGCGTGCTGCGCCGCGTTCCGGGTGGATTTCCATCGCTCCGAGCTCGGCGGTACGGCCGGCGTTCCCGCCGCCATGGCCGTGCCGGTGACCGCCACCTCGATGCGCATGCGCGGGACGGACGCGTCCCCGCCGCGCTGCGTCGCGCTCGCCGGCGAGATCGGCGGTCAGGTGCGCTGCTCGATCTACGCCGGCCGGCCCTCGCCGTGCCGCGACTTTGCCCCCTATGCGGCCCTCGGTGTCGGCGACGAAGCCTGCAACCGTGCCCGCGTCAGGCATGGCCTGGCGCCGCTCTGAAGAAGGAATATTCGTCCGAATATTTGCTTCAAGCCATTGAGGCGAATCGTCTTTTCAATCCAGTTGCGTGGCGCGCGGAAATCGCTAGAATCCGCGCGCCGTGGTCGATGGCACGAGCCGGGAGCCGGTCGTCGCTTCGCCGTCGAAGTGCGTCCGCGCGACGCCTCGGGGGTCGTCGATCCGGTGGCGGGCGTGCCGGCTCGGCGACCGCTTACCCCGACGAACGACTGGATCGACGATGGAAGGCTTCAACCCCTGCATCGAATGCGGCATCTGCTGCACTCATTTCCGCATCTCCTTTTACTGGGCCGAGGCCGACGATGCGCCCGGCGGCTTCGTGCCTGCGCAGATGACCGAAAGGCTCAATCATTCGATGCGATGCATGCAGGGCAGCAACCAGGTGCCGCGCCGCTGTGCCGCGCTGTCGGGGACGGTGGGCGAGCGGGTTGCCTGCACGATCTACGACAACCGCCCGACGCCTTGTCGCGAGTTTCCGGTCTATTTCGAGGACGGCAGGCCGAACCCGAAGTGCGACGAATTGCGGGCTACGATCGGTTTGCCGCCGCTGCCGCGGCAGCCACTGCCCTGCGCGGCCTGAGGCCGCCGGCAGCGCGGTGCAGCTCAGCGTGGCAAGCTCACCGCGGCGAGGGCGGCGAGCGGCCCAACGGCGCGCAGGCGTTCGACCTGGTGGTGGTCGCGCACGAACAGTGAGCCGGCATAGCCGAGCGAATTGACCGACATGTCGTGCCATTTCTCGCAGCGGCGCGGCACGAGCAGCAGCCACTCGCGCGATACCAGCAGGTTGTAGGGCGGCATCGGGTCGGCGTCGGCGCTGATCGCCAGCGCCGCACAGGCGGTGCGGAACGCGGCATGAAGCATCTGCCCCGCCTGCGGCCGTCGTGCCCAGGCGTCTTCGTCCAGCCGGACGAACACATGCGCCCAGGCGAGCCCGGGGTTGCACAGGCAACTTCCCGGCGCCGCTTGCGGCAGCGCCGCGGTGAAGGCCTCGAAGCCGGGGCCACTGCCGGCCGGTGTCGGCACCCATTGCAGGTGCTTGTGTGGCTGACTGGCCCCGGCCACGGCACCACCGTTGCAGAACCCGAGTCCGCCGTGCGCGCCGACGAGCTGCGCGAGTGCAGCAAGATCCGATGGCGTGAGCGGGGCCGTCTGTGCCTCGTAGCGGCGCGTGACGACGAGCAGGTGGCGCTCGATAACCGGGAACTTGTTCAACACCAGCAGATGGTCGTCGCCCAGCGCGGAGACGGTGAGTGCCGGCTCCGGCGGCAGGAAGGGGTTGAAGTCGGGGTTGCGCCGGGTGACGGTGTCGACCCGGGCGCGGTCCTTGAGTGCAAGCGACGACACCCAACGCACCGAGAAGCTGATCCCGCCATCGACGAGGGTCGTCTGTTCGGTGCGGATCGGCTGCAGTGCGCCGCAGTCGAGCGCGGCGGCGATGGTGGTGTCGACCTGGCGCAACAGATCCGCGTCGGGCCTGTCGCCGGTGCTCAGGTTTCGGGAGGGAGAGGCGGGGGAGCTGCTGGTCATCTTCGGGGCTTGCGGGCGACAATTCGCGCATTCTGACATGGCCGGTCCGCGTCTTGCCGTGGTTCGGCCCCACTACGGAGTTGCAGGATGAGTCTTCCCTTTGCCGTGCGCGGCGAGTACATCCAGCTCGATCAGCTGCTGAAGGCGGTCGGAGTCGTCGGCTCGGGCGGTGAGGCACATGCCGTCGTGGCAGCGGGGCAGGTGCGGGTCGACGGCAAGCCCGAGACGCGCAAGCGTGCCAAGCTCCGGGTGGGCCAGCGCGTGCGCTTCGGCGACGAGGAGATCGTTCTCGTGGCGGCCGATCGCGCAGACCCTGGCGGCTGAGGCGGGGCACTGCCACCCGCCGCCCGCCCGGCGCGGCTTGCCCCGCGCGATGCCCGGTCTCAGGGCAGGCGGGCCGTGCGCACGGACTCGGTCTTGCGCGCGAACTTTTCCCACACCCAGCCACCAGGGAGGTCTTCGCCTGTCAGCACGTAGTTCAGGGCGTGTTCGTTGGCTATGCTGAGGGCAAACCGGCCGCGGCAGCCGGGCATGCCGGTGAGCAGCAGCTCGTCGCCGGCCCGGATCGGCGTGTCGTCGTCCGGCAGGAGGACGTGATCGTCGTCGTCGCGCTGGAGGTACAGGACTTCGCAGCTGAGGCGTTCGTCGCGGTTCGCCGGCGACCGCAGCAGCATCGCCACGGTGATGGTTTCGCCACGCATCAGGCGGCGGTACAGCGCCGGCGCGTTCCTGAGGTTGATGCGTTCGCTCCAGACACCGGGAACTTCCCAGCCCAGGCGCTCGGTGAGGCGCTCGAGCAGGCTCGCGCACCAGGCCTCGTCGCGGCGGCGGATCTCGTTCAGGAAGGGCTCTAGCAGCGGCGTGCTGAGGATGGCGATGCATTCGTGGGCGATGATCTCGCTGGGCACGACGGTGATGTCGGACTCGAAGGCATCGAACAGGGCATGGTTGGTGTAGTGATTCTGGCGCAGGATGACGAACAGGTCGGGGTTGAGCTCGCGCGCCGTGACGGCGATCGACAGGTTGTCCACGTCGGAGCTGGTGCCGGCGACGATGCCCGCGGCCTCGAGCGCGCCTGCCTCCTTCAGCGTGGCCGCGCCCGTGCCGTCGCCCTTCACCCAGCGGTGTTCGCTGTCGGGTACCGGTTCGCGGTCGATGATGGTCACGGGCACCGACTCGGCGTCCATCGCATCGACCATCCAGCGGCCGAAGCGTCCGTGGCCGCAGACGATCCAGTTGCCGCGCGGCGGGTCGCGATGGCGCTCGACGGTGGTGCCGGGCAGGCCGGTGAGCCAGTTGAGCAGATGCCAGGCGGCGGGCGCGTGCAGCGCGAGGGAGAGCGTCTCGCTGAAGCGCTCGTAGGGATTGATGATGTGCTGGGTGCCGAAAGAGGCCATGTTGGCGGCGGTGTCGCGGTGTTCTGCGCGGCACAGTGCCGGGACGTTGGGCGCGAGCAGGCGGGCGGCGATGGCGATGGCGAGATTGGCCGGGTCGCGGTTGGTCAGCGCGATCACGCCGATGCAGCGCGGGTGGGTCAGTCCGGCGAACTTCAGGAGCTCCGGGTTGCTCGCGTCGCCGCTGATGGCGGGGACGTCGACGGCGTAGCCGTGAAGGTCGATCTCACCGACCTTGGCTTCGTCCACCTCCACCACCACGGCGCGGTATTGCAGCCGGTCGAGCGCCTGACAGATGAGGCGGCCGGTTTCCCCGTAGCCGCAGACCAGATAGAAGGACTCGCTCAGGTGGCGCACTTCGCTGACGAAGCGCTGCATCGACACGGCGTGGCGCAGATTGCGGTCGGCCAGCACGGCGAAGACGGTGGCGAGCGTATAGGCCCAGCCGACCACCGACATGTAGATGCATATCAGCACCCATAGCCGCTGCTGATCCGAAAACGTGTAGGGAATCTCGCCAAAACCGATCGTCGTGGCGGTGTAGCTCATGAAGTAGAGCGCGTGGAAGAAGCTGAGGTGGTGGACGTTGCCCTGCTCGTCGACGCCCGGCGCCAGGGTCAGGCCGAGGACCGACACGGCGATGATGGTGATCAGCAGGATCAGCGGCGCGCGCAGCCGCCGCAGGATCAGGAAGAACACGCTGTGATGGCGCGACAGCGGCGTCATCGCCGGGACCCGCTCAACGCCGCTGCATGATGGTTTCGGCGATCAGGATGATCACCGAAACCATGTTCGCGAACAGTGCGCCACCCGACAGCGAGACCACCCGCGCGGTCATCTCGGGGGTGAGGCCGGCGCCGGATACATGTTCTGCGTAGCCCCACACCATGGCCGCGGCGATGAGCTGGAGGTCGGCCACGAGGCTCGTCGACAGATGCACGGCGCCGATCTGGGTGCGGTCGCC
>JBFGUQ010000191.1:0-5541 GCA_041565515.1 Rhodocyclaceae bacterium
CGCCGCGACCGTGTTCGGCCGCCTGCTGGTCGAGCAGCGCATCCCGGCGACGGTGGCGGAGTCGCTGCTGATCCTCACCGACAACATGTACCTGAACTGGACGATCATGATCGCCTTCCTGCTCTTCGTCGGCATGTTCATGGAGACGCTGGCGGCGATCATGATCCTGGTGCCGGTGCTGCTGCCGGTGATGTACATGCTCGGCGCCGATCCCACGCACGTCGGCATCGTCGTCATCTGCTGCCTGTCGGTCGGCTTCATGACCCCGCCGCTGGGCGAGAACCTGTTCGTCGCCTCGGGCATCGGCGGATCGAGCGTCGAGGAGATCGTCGCCCGCGTCTATCCCTTCGTGCTGGCGGCGATTGTCGCGCTGTTCGTCATCGCCTTTTTTCCGGCGCTCAGCCTGTGGTTGCCGAAAATGATCGGCTTCTGAGCGCGGCGGCGGCGCGCCTCGGCGCGTCACGTCGCGGTAAGCTGAAGGCTGGATCTACTGGGAGAACCAGGATGAGATCGATCACGTTTTGTCTGCAAGTACTGCTTCTCGGCCTCGCCCTTGGCAGCGTGCCGGGGCAGGTGCTGGCCACTGCGCACGAGGAGGGGCCGGTCATCAGGAGCGAACTGGAGCGCCGGGCCGAGACCCTGCTCGAGATCGCGGTCCAGCATGTCAGGGAAAAGGGCGAGGCGGGCACGAAGGACTTCAGCCGCCAGTCGGCCTTCGTCGATCGCGACCTCTACGCCTTTGCGCTGCGCACCGACGGCATCTTCCTTGCCAGCGGCGGCGCCTCGGCCGCGTTCGTCGGCCAGAACGTCCTCGGCGAGACCGACAGCGAAGGCAAGCCCTACTTCCGCGAGATGGTCGACATCGCGATGAAGGACGGCGCGGGGCGGGTGGAGTACCGCTGGTTCAATCCGGCCGACAGCCGCGGCGATCCTAGGCTGACGCTGTTCCGCAAGGTCGGCGAGGTCATCGTCGCGGTGGGCTTCTACCCGCCGCGGGGCACGCCGACGCAGGCGAGGGCGATGCTAAAGGACGCCATCAAGGAACTGGACCGGGATGCGGCCGCCGCGCTGTCGGACTTCCAGCACCTCACCGGCCGCTTCATTCGCAACGACCTGTATGTGTTCGTGGTCGATGAGAAGACCGGCCGCTACCTTGCCCACGGCGCCACGCCGGCCCTGGTCGGCACCAACGGCTTCGACATACAGGATCCCACGGGACGGTTCGTCATCGGCGAGATGATGAAGACCGCGAAGAAAGAAGGCGCCGGCGAGCTCGACTATTATTGGCGCAACCCGACCACCGGCAGGATCGAGAGCAAGCACACCTTCTTCCGCCTGCACCGGGGCAGACTGGTCGGGGTCGGCAGCTACAACCGCTGAGGCAGGTTCAGGCCAGTGTCTTTGGCGCCGTGCGCGCCGATTGCCTTCAACTGCACGGTGCCCGCCCGGCTTGCAGCCTCCGCGCTACGGATCGCGGTGGAGGATGTCGTCGCCATCGGCTGCGTCCGTCGTGGAGCCGACGTGAGGAGGGCGGCCGGCGCCTGAAGCGAGTCGCAGCCGATAGCGCATCCGTCAGAGCTGCAGCGCCTGCCCGGTGTAGTGCGCGATCATCCATTCCTCGTTGGTCGGCACCACTGCCACCGCGACCCGGCTGCCCGGCGCATCGATGCGGTCGGCGTGGACGGCGTTGGCATCGCTGTCGACCTTGACGCCGAGCCAGGCCGACAGCCGTGCCACCCGCTCGCGCACCGGTGCGGCGTTCTCGCCGATGCCGCCGGTGAACACCAGTGCGTCGAGGCCGCCGGCGGCGGCGGCCAGCGAGCCGAGTTCGCGCGCGATGCGGTAGCAGAAAAGTTCCACCGCCTCCTGCGCCTCGGGCGCGTCGGAGGCGAGCAGGGTGCGCATGTCCTGACTGATGCCGGAGACGCCGAGCAGGCCGGACTCCTTGTACAGCAGCCGCGTCAGCGCGCGCGCATCCATGCCCTTCTCCTCCATCAGGTAGAGCAGCACGCCGGGGTCGATGTTGCCGGTGCGCGTGCCCATCATCAGGCCGTCCACCGCGGTGAAGCCCATCGTCGTTGCCACGCAGCTGCCGCCGCGCAGCGCGCACATCGAGGCGCCGTTGCCGAGGTGGGCGATGACCACTGCGCCGTCCGCGAGCTTGCCGATCGTGCGCGGAAGCTGGCGGGCAACGTAGTCGTAGGACAGGCCGTGGAAGCCGTAGCGCTTGATGCCCCCCTTGGTGAGGCGGCGCGGCAGCGCGAAGGCCTGCGCCACCGCCGGCTGGGTGCGATGGAAGGCGGTGTCGAAGCAGCCCACCTGCGGGATGTCCGGCATCAGCGCGGCAACGGCGTGGATGGCACGCAGGTTGTGCGGCTGGTGCAGCGGTGCGAGCGGAACGAAGTCGGCCAGCTCGTCGACGAGTTCGGCATCGAGCACCACCGGCGCACTGTAGCGTTCGCCGCCATGCACGATGCGGTGGCCGGCAGCGGCGATCTCGAGATCCGGGTTGTTGGCCGCGAGCCAGCCGAACAGGTGCGTCAGCGCATCGCGGTGCTGTTCGCCCTGGTCGCCCGAGGTCGGCACGCGTTCGCGCACGCGCTTGCCACCGGCGGACCTGGCGATCATCTCGGCGGTCGCGCCGATGCCCTCGATCTGGCCGGAAATCGCCGGCGCGGCCGCCAGTCCGCCATCGACCGGAAAGAGCGCGAACTTCAGGCTCGACGAGCCGGCGTTGAGGACGAGGACCGCCTTCATGTCTTTATCGCTTCCCGTGCCCGATGCACCATCAGCTCGGCAACGGCGCAGGAGGCGGTGCGCGTCTCGGCGGTGTCGGCCCGGCTGGTGAGCACGATCGGCACCCGGGCGCCGAGCACGACGCCGGCCATCAGCGCGTCGGCCAGGTATTCGAGCTGCTTGGCCAGCATGTTGCCGGAGACCATGTCGGGCACCACCAGGATGTCGGCATTGCCGGCGACGGCCGAGCGGATGCCCTTCGTCCGCGCGGCGATCAGCGACACCGCGTTGTCGAAGGCGAGCGGGCCGTCGAGCAGGCCGCCGGTGATCTGGCCGCGATCGGCCATCTTGCACAGCGCGGCGGCGTCGATGGTGGAGCGGATCTTGGAGGTGACCGTCTCCACCGCAGAGAGGATCGCCACCTTGGGCTCGGCCACGCCGAGGACGTGGGCGAGGTCGATCGCGTTCTGGATGATGTCGAGCTTCTCTTCCAGCGTCGGCTCGATGGTGACCGCCGCGTCGGTGATCATCAGCGGATGCGGGTAGGTCGGCACGTCGGCCAGGAACACGTGGCTGATGCGCCGCCCGGTGCGCAAGCCCTTGTCGCGCGACACCACGGCGCCCATCAGCTCGTCGGTGTGCAGCGAACCCTTCATCAGCGCGTCGGCGCTGCCGTCGCGGCACAGCGCCACGGCCGCGTCGGCCGCGGCATGGCTGTGCGGCACGTCGATGATGCGAAAGCCCTCGATGTCGAGCGCGTGCTCCTCGGCGACGCCGCGGATCCGCGCCTCCGGGCCGACCAGGATGGGCGTGATCAGCCCGGCACGCGCGGCCAGCACGGCGCCGCCGAGCGACTCCTTGTCGCAGGGATGCGCGACCGCCATGCGGATGGCCGGGAGCCCGGCCGCGACCGACAGCAGGTGGCCGTAGCGCAACTCGCGATCGGAGATGGTGACCTCGGGCAGGCTCACCCGGGCGCGCCTGACCTTCTCGGTCGGTGCCACGACCTCGGCCCGTCCCTCGATGATCTTGAGCCCGTCCTGATTCACCGCCAGGCAGTCGAACACGATGTGCTTGTTGTGCTCGAACTTTTCCCTGCAGGTCACCGTGATCGTCAGCGTGTCGCCGATGGTGATCGGCCGGCAGAAGTTGAGCCCCTGCGACACATAGACGGTGCCCGGCCCGGGAAACTCGGTGCCGAGCACGGTGGAGATCAGCGTGCTGCCCCACATGCTGTGCCCGACCACTTCGCGGAACTGGCTGGAGCGGGCGTATTCGGGGTCGACATGGGTCGGATTGACGTCGCCGGACATCGCGGCGAACAGATGGATGTCTTCCGGTCGCAGCGTGCGCACGAGCTGGGCGAAGTCGCCGGCCTGGATCTCGTCGAAGGTCCGGTTCTGGATGAACTGTTGCGCGGAGGCTTGCATGGCAGATCGTCCTATTTGCATTGCAGCATTTGATTCTAGTCCCTGAGCCTACAGAATATAAGAGCACATTGCATTCTGTTGTGCAGTGCATCAACTGCGGGGCGGGTTTGCCTGCGCGTTGCGGCATTCGCGCCACTGCCATGCAATCGCTCACAATTTGGCCTTCGGGGCGCGTGATAGACTCGCCCGAAATACCCACTCGCAGCCGGAAACCTCATGGAAGTCGTCATTCTCGCCGCCGGTCAGGGCAAGCGCATGCGCTCTGTGCTGCCCAAGGTACTGCAACCGATCGCGGGCAGGCCGATGCTTGCGCATGTCATTGCTGCGGCGCGTTCGCTGGAGGCGCAGCGCATCTGCGTCGTGTACGGACACGGTGGCGAGGTGGTGCGCGAGCGCCTCGACGCGCCCGACCTGGCCTGGGCGAGGCAGGAGCCGCAGCTGGGCACCGGCCACGCGGTGCAGCAGGCACTGCCGCATCTCACAGACGGCGACATGGCGCTGGTCTTGTATGGCGACGTGCCCCTGATCGGCCTGCCCACGCTGCGCCGCCTGGCGCAGGCCGCCAGCGGCGAGCGCATGGCGCTGCTCACCGTCGAGCTCGACGACCCCAGCGGTTACGGTCGCATCCTGCGCGACGAAGCGGGCAGGGTGACGCGCATCGTCGAGGAAAAGGACGCCACCAGTGCCGAGCGCGCGGTGCGTGAAGTCAATACCGGCATCCTGGTCGCCCCGGTGGCGCGGCTGCGCGAATGGCTGGATTGCATCGGCAACGACAACGCCCAGGGCGAGTACTACCTCACCGACATCATCGGCCTCGCGGTGGCCGCGGGTGTCGACGTGGTGACTGTGCAGCCGGATGCGGTGGCCGAGACCCTCGGCGTCAACAGCAAGCCGCAGCTCGCCCGGCTCGAGCGCATCCACCAGGCCAGCATCGCCCGTCGACTGATGGACGAGGGCGTCACCCTGATCGATCCTGCGCGCATCGACGTGCGTGGCACGCTCGACTGCGGCCGCGACGTCGAGATCGACGTCAATTGCGTGTTCGAGGGCGAGGTCGAGCTCGGCGACGACGTGCGCATCGGCGCCAACTGCGTGATCCGCGACGCCCGCATCGGCGCGGGCACCCGCATCGCCCCGTTCTCGCACATCGACAGCACGACGATGGGCCGCGACTGCGTGATCGGGCCCTATGCCCGCACCCGCCCCGGCACCACGCTGGGCGAGGACGTTCACGTCGGCAACTTCGTCGAGATCAAGAACAGCGCCATCGCCGACCACTCGAAGGCCAACCACCTGGCCTACGTGGGCGATGCCGACGTAGGCCGCAAGGTCAACATCGGCGCGGGCACCATCACCTGCAACTACGACGGCGCCA
>JBFGUQ010000192.1:0-5511 GCA_041565515.1 Rhodocyclaceae bacterium
CAAGCTCATCGCGCCCGCCGTTACCATCGCCCTGCTCGGGGCGATCGAGTCCTTGCTGTCGGCGCGCGTCGCCGACAGCCAGATCGACGATCGCCACGACCCCAACCAGGAACTGATGGCGCAGGGCGTGGCCAACGTCGCCGCGCCGCTGTTCGGCGGCTTCGCCGCCACCGGAGCGATCGCACGCACCGCCACCAACATCCGCGCCGGCGGCCGCACGCCCGTCGCCGGCATCGTGCACGCCCTCGTGCTGCTCGCCATCGTGCTGGCGCTGGCCCCGCTCGCCAGCCACATCCCGCTCGCCACGCTGTCGGCCATCGTCGTCATCGTGTCGATCAACATGGGTGAATGGCACGCCTTCGCCCCCAGGGAGCTGGCGCGCTTCTCGCCGCCATACCGCACGATCCTGCTCGGCACCTTCTTCGTCACCGTGGTGTTCGACCTCACCCTGGCGGTAGAACTCGGACTGGCGCTGGCGAGTCTATTCTTCATCTACAGGATGTCGGACCTGACCCGCATCGAGCGCATCGCGCTGGAGCAGCAATACGGCCCCGAAGCGATGTCGCGTGCCGACGGCACGCCCCGCATCCTGGCTTACCGGATGTTCGGCAGTCTCTTCTTCGGCGCCGCGAACAAGCTGGAAAACCTGCTGCTGATGCAGCACGGCCACCCGGACGTGGTCATCCTCGACATGGACAAGGTCATCAGCATCGACACCACGGCCCTCGACATCCTGCAGACGCTGCACCGCAACCTGCACAAGCGCGGCGCGCACCTCATCCTGTGCGGCCTGAATGCGCAGCCGGGCTCGCTCGTGTTCCGCTCGGGTTTTCTCGAGCGACTCGGCGCGGACAAGGTGACGGCCGACATCACCGAAGCGCTGCTGCTCGCCCAGCAGTTGCGCGGCAACGACCCGGAGGTTTCCTATGCCTGACGTTCCTCGGCCAGAGGCCGACAAGTTCGACACCACTGCCCGCCTGCTGCGCATCCACGGCCGGGTGCAAGGCGTCTGCTATCGCGCCAGTGCGCAGGACGAGGCCGTG
This sequence comes from Rhodocyclaceae bacterium, assembly GCA_041565515.1. Taxonomy (GTDB): domain Bacteria; phylum Pseudomonadota; class Gammaproteobacteria; order Burkholderiales; family Rhodocyclaceae; genus Thauera. The sequence continues at coordinate 1,044 of JBFGUQ010000192.1, forward strand.
CGGCTCGGCCTCGCCGGCTGGGTGCGCAACCGCGCCGACGGCACGGTCGAGGCCCTGGTCGCCGGCGCCGAGGCGATCGTCGAGCAGTTCATCGACTGGGCCCGGCGGGGTCCGCCGGCCGCGCGGGTCGAGCGCGTCGAGATCGCCGTCGCCGAGGCGCCCGACAGGGGTGCGTTCGAGGTGCGCGCGACCCAATGAGAGCCGGCCCGATCGGGCCGCAGGCTCAGGCTGGATAGACGACCTCGACCGCTTCGGCCGGCAGCCATTCGCGCAGGCTCTCGAGCAGCGCGTCGTCGAGCCGCACGCGCCAGCCGTCGCCGAAGGGCAGTTCCGCCTCGGCCACCGCGTTGCGGTAGCTGACACGGATCGGGCAGGCGCCCGCGCGGAAGGGTTCGAGCAGGGTCTGCAGGCGGGCCGCCGCCGCGAGCGCGCCGCCCGCCTCGCCCACCTCGCCGTTGATGCGCAGTTGCAGCGCACGCGCGAAGCGCCCACGGGCCTCGCCCAGGGTCAGCAACCGGTCGGCGATGATGCGCAGGCCGCCTGAGAACTCGTCGTTGCTGACCTTGCCCTCCACCACCAGCACCTCGTCGGTGACGATCTTGCCGCGGCTGGCTTCCAGCACCTCGGAGTACACCGCGACCTCGCGCGGCTGGCTGCCGTCGTCGAGCAGTACGAAGCTCATCTTGCCGCGGGTGCCGATCTTGGTGCGCACCTCCATCACCACGCCCGCCAGCATCGTGATGTCGCGCGAGGGTTCGAGCTGCGCCAGCGTGCGCCGCACGAAGCGCCGCACCTCGGTCTTGTAGGCATTGAAGGGGTGGCCGGAGAGGAAGAAGCCGATCGCGACCTTCTCTTCCTTGAGCCGCTCGCGCTCGGTCCACGGCCGAAGCCTGGCGAACGCCGGCGCGGCGCCGGCGGCCTCGGGGACCATGTCGAACAGGCCGCCCTGCAGCGCGTTCGCCGCCGCCTGCTCGGCCGCATCCATCGCCAGCGCGACGGTCGCCATCAGCTGGGCCCGGTCGAGGCCCTTGTGGCCCTCGAGCGTGTCCATGGCGCCGGCGCGGATCAGCGCCTCGACGACGCGGCGATTGACCATGCGGCGATCGACCCGCTCGCAGAAGTCGAACAGGTCGCGAAACGGCTTCACGCTGTTGCCGCAACCCTGGCGCGCGGCGATGATCGCCCGCACCGCCGGCTCGCCGACGCCCTTCACCGCGCCCAGGCCGTAGCGAATGGTCTTGCGATCGACCGGGACGAAACGGTAGTCGGAGGCATTTACGTCCGGCGGCAGCACCGCGATGCCGTTGGCGACCGTGTCCTCGTAGAAGATCTTCACCGTGTCGGTGTTGTCGAGGTCGGAGGACATCGTCGCCGCCATGAAGGCTGCGCCGTGGTGGGCCTTGAGCCAGGCAGTGTGGTAGGTCACCACCGCGTAGGCCGCGGTGTGCGACTTGTTGAAGCCGTACTCCGCGAATTTCGTCATCAGGTCAAAGAGCTGCTCGGCCAGCGCCGGATCGTAGCCCTTCTGTTTGGCGCCGGCAGCGATGGTCTCGCGGTGCTTGGCCATCTCCTCGGCCTTCTTCTTGCCCATCGCCCGGCGCAGCATGTCGGCGCCACCGAGCGTGTAGCCGCCGATGATCTGCGAGATCTGCATCACCTGTTCCTGATACACGATCACGCCGTAGGTCGGCTCCAGGCAGGCCTTGAGGTCGGGGTGGAAGTAGTCGATCTCCTGCTGCCCCTTCTTGCGCAGGATGAAGTCGTCCACCATGCCCGAGCCGAGCGGACCCGGGCGGTACAGGGCGAGCACCGCGATGATGTCCTCGAAGCGATCGGGGGCGAGCTTCTTCAGCAGCTTCTTCATGCCGTCCGATTCGACCTGGAAGATGGCCGTGGTGTTGGCGTCCTTCAGGATCTGGTACGCCGCGGGGTCCTCGAAGCCGAGGCTCATCAGGTCGGGGCGCTCGCCCTCGAGCCGCTGCACGTACTCGAGCGCCAGCTCGATGATGGTGAGGTTGCGCAGGCCGAGGAAGTCGAACTTCACCAGGCCGACGGCCTCCACATCGTCCTTGTCGAACTGCGACACCGGCGTGGCGTCGTCGCCGTCGGCGATGTACAGGGGGCAGAAGTCGGTGAGCTTGCCCGGCGCGATCAGCACGCCGCCGGCGTGCATGCCGACGTTGCGCGACAGGCCCTCGAGCGGCTGCGCCAGGCTCCATAGCTCCTGCACCGACTCGCCGTCGTTGCCGTCCTTCATCATGTCGCCGATCTGCGGCTCCATCTCGTAGGCCTTGGCCAGCGCGACCGGCTTCGCGCCCTCGATCGGGATCAGCTTCGACAGGCGGTCGCACAGGCCGTAGGGCAGATCGAGCACGCGGCCGACGTCGCGCACGACCGCCTTCGAGGCCATCGTGCCGAAGGTGGCGATCTGGCTCACCGCCTCCTTGCCGTAGCGCTCGCGCACGTACTCGATGACGCGGTAGCGGTTGTCCTGGCAGAAGTCGATGTCGAAGTCGGGCATCGACACCCGCTCCGGATTGAGGAAACGTTCGAACAGCAGCGCGTACTCGAGCGGGTCGAGGTCGGTGATGTCGAGCGAGTAGGCCACGAGCGAGCCCGCGCCCGAACCGCGGCCCGGGCCCACCGGCACGCCATTGCGCTTGCCCCAGCGGATGAAGTCGGCCACGATCAGGAAGTAGCCCGGGAAGCCCATCTGGATGATGGTGTCGGTCTCGAACTCGAGGCGCTGCTCGTAGCGCGGACGCTGGCGCTCGCGCTCCTCCGGGTGCGGGTAGAGCTGGGCGAGGCGGCGCTCCAGGCCAAGCTTCGCCTCCTGCACGAGGAAGTCGTCCAGCGTCATTCCATCCGGCGTGGGGAACTGCGGCAGGAAGTTCTTGCCCAGCTGCACGGTCAGCGAGCAGCGCCGGGCGATCTCGACCGCGTTCTCCAGCGCCTCGGGGATGTCCGCGAACAGCGCGCACATCTCGTCCTGGCTCTTGAGGTACTGCTCCTCGGTGAAATCGCGCGGCCGGCGCTTGTCGGCGAGCACGTTGCCCTGGGCGATGCACACGCGCGCTTCGTGCGCCTTGAAGTCCTCGCGCCTGAGGAACTGCACCGGATGCGTCGCCACCACCGGCAGGCCGAGCGCGCCGGCAATCTCCAGCGCCTGGCGGATGTAGGCCTCGCTCCCGGTGTGGCCGGCGCGCTGCAGCTCGATGTAGAAGGCATCGGGAAAGAGCCGCGCCCAGTCCGCAGCCAGCTGCGCGGCGTGCTCGGCGTTGCCGTTGGCCAGCGCGGCGCCGATGTCGCCCTGCATCGCCCCCGACAGGCACAGCAGATCGCTCGCCGCGCCACCCTCGAACCATTCGCGGCGCATCTCGGCACGGCCGCGATGCTTGTTCTCGAGATAGGCGCGCGTGAGCAGTTCGCACAGCTGGCCATAGCCGGCGCGGTTGCGACAGATCAGCAGCACGCGATGCGGCTTGTCGCGCTCGGCCTCGTTCTGGATCCAGGCATCGACCCCGACGACCGGCTTGAGCCCGTGTCCGCGTGCGCCCTTGTAGAACTTGACCATGCCAAAAAGATTGGCCAGGTCGGAGATGCCCAGCGCCGGCATGCCGTCGGCTGCGGCGCTGGAGATGGCCTGATCGATCTGGACGATACCGTCGGTGATCGAGTACTCGGTGTGCAGGCGGAGATGGACGAAGCGGGGTTCGCTGGGGGCGTGGCGCGGGGAGTTCATGCCCGCGATTTTACCCGACGCGGCCCCCGCCCCGGGGCCGTAATCAGGGCAGCAGGATGGTCGATCCGGTGGTCTTGCGCGCCTCGAGATCGCGGTGCGCCTGTGCTGCGTCCTTCAGCGGATAGCGCTGGTTGATCTCGAGCTTCACCTTCCCGCTCGCGACCACATCGAACAGTTCCTCGGCCATCGCCACCAGATCGGCGCGCTTGGCCGTATACGTGAACAGGGTCGGGCGGGTCAGGAACAGCGAACCCATCTTCGCCAGCAGGCCGATATCGAAAGGCTCGACCGGGCCGGAAGCAGCGCCGAACAGCACCATCGTGCCGAGCGGGCGCAGGCAGGACAGCGACTTCATGAAGGTATCCTTGCCGATCGAGTCGTACACCACCGGCACGCCCTCGCCGCCGGTGATCTCGCGCACGCGCTCGACGAAATCCTCCCGCGTGTAGACGATCGGGTGGTCGCAGCCGTGGGCGCGCGCGGTCGCCGCCTTTTCGTCCGAACCGACCGTGCCGATCACCGTGGCCCCGAGCGCCTTCGCCCACTGGCACACGATCAGGCCGACCCCGCCGGCGGCGGCGTGAATCAGGATCGTGTCGCCCGCCTGCACGCGGTAGGTCCGCCGCAGCAGGTACTGGGCTGTAAGCCCCTGCAGCATCATCGCCGCGCCCTGCTCGAAGGACAGCGCCTCGGGCAGCTTCACCAGGCGGTCGGCCGGCATGTTGC
>JBFGUQ010000193.1:0-5511 GCA_041565515.1 Rhodocyclaceae bacterium
AGCGCACCGAGCGCGCGTGCGCGCCTGAAGCAGGCGGGCCTGACCGTGATGGCATTCGGCGGCGAGGTCCAGGTCATGATGGTCGACTTCGGCAGCCGCGCCGACAAGCTCGGCCTCGAACAGGGTTTCACGGTGACCCACGTCGAACTGCCCGCCGAGCGCCCGGCAAAGGAATGGATTTTCGTGCCGACGCTGCTGGTGCTCGCCCTCGTCATCGCACTGCAACGCGTGCGTGCCCGGCGCGCAGGGGATCACCACGCGGGGAGTGCCTAGTGCATCTCAAGCTTCTCTCGATCCAGCGGGTCCGACCCATGACGGGTACGTCTTGGTCACCAGGCGCGATACCCGGCATCCCGGCAGTCCGCGTCGCCCCCAGCCCGACGGCCCCGATCGGGCGATCGTCGTCACCGCTTCCGGCTCCAGCATCTCCTGCACTCCGCAAACCACACGGCGCACAGGACTCACCTCGATGTGCTTCGTTTCCGACGATGACCTCCTTCCGAACGAAGGAGGTCTATGATGGGCTCAACAAGGAGTCCGTTCGTTGACCAAGCTTTCGATTCATCATCAGACAACCTTCCGATACCGGGCACCGCTGGAATTCGGTCCGCATCGGTTGATGCTTCGTCCACGCGAGAGCCGCAACCTGCGGCTTCTCGCACATGATTTGGCGTTCACGCCTGCTGCGACGGTGACATGGGCGCACGACGTATCCGGCAACACCGTTGCAACTGCCGTGTTTCACGAAGCCTCGGACACGCTTGTCATCGACAGCTTTGCAGAACTCACGCTCGACGTCGACCGATGGCCCGTCTTCGATATCGCTGCCTCGGCCGCGTCCTACCCGTTCTTGCTGACCGAGGACGACATGACGGACCTCGGCGCGTTGAGGCTTCAGAGTTATCTCGATTCCACCGGGCAGCTTCGCGAGTGGGCGCAAGGCTTCGTTGCAGGGAACCCAACCGGGACGCTCGCCCTGCTCAGGGACATCTGTGCCGGTGTCGCCGCGCGGGTTGCCTACGAAGTCCGCGAAGAAGAGGACGCCCAGTCGCCCGAGCAGACGCTCGCTCGCAGTCGAGGCTCATGCCGAGATTTCGCGGTGCTTTTTGTCGATGCCGTTCGCAGCCTTGGTTTCGGTGCGCGCATTGTGTCGGGCTATCTCTACGATCCGGATCAGGATGTGCTTGGCTCGGCCGGTTCCGGATCGACCCATGCCTGGGCGGAGGTCTATGTGCCCGGCGCGGGTTGGATCACCTTTGATCCAACGAACCGTAGCGTCGGCGGCTACAATCTCATCCCGGTTGCCGTTGCCCGCCACATCCGCCAGACCATGCCCGTGACCGGCAGTTTCGTCGGCGACAGGAATGCGTTCGAACGGATGGATGTGCGGGTGGAGGTCGCACCCGAAGTGCATCGTCGCGGGGCCCCTGTCACCCCGGCACGCGAACGTCCGGAGCGCGATCCGTGAGCGGACGTCTTGCCGGTCGTGAGCGAATGACGGAAGTTGGCCGAAGCCTGGTATTCGCCTGCATCCGCCACCTGCCACGGCTTCGTCGCGGTGACGAGATGAGCCGATAGACGGAACGTGCCCCGGCCATCTGCCGCAACGTAGGAGTCGAGAGCGGTTTCAGCGCCGAGCAGGACGCGGTCGATCTGGTCCTCGGCGAGGATGACTCCCATCGAAGGACCGATCAAAACTGAAGATGGATGGCCATCGGCGACATTCAAGAGATGTAACGGCCTCGGCCAGCCGCATCACCACGTCGTTCAAGGAGTCCGCGGACGCGAGAATCGGGACAGGTCAGACAGCTGAGGCCGAAAACTTGACGGCCGGCGTCGGCGCGACTTGGCGTGAGCGGCCCTTTGCCCCAGCAGCCCTTACCGACTGACCGACTCAAAGTCTGCCTGCGTCCTGCAATCCTGCGATCAGTGGGCACGAAACCTTGCCTTTCCTCGTATGACAGGCGTCGACCAATCCAGACAGGACCGCCTCGATGCGCGCGAGATCCTTCAGCTTTGTGCGCACTTCTCTGAGCTTGTGCTCGGCTAGACGGCTTGCCTCGCTGCAATGCGTGCCGTCCTCCAGCTGCAAGAGTTCGGCGATTTCATCAAGACTGAATCCGAGCCGTTGTGCAGACTTGACGAAATTCACGCGTGCCACGGTTTGTCGGCCGTAGTGCCGAATACTGCCGTAAGGGCGCTCCGGCTTGGGCAACAGCCCCTTGCTCTGGTAGTAGCGGATCGTTTCCACGTTTACGCCTGCCGCCTTGGCGAGGGCCCCGATGGTCAGGTTGTCGAGATCGGCGACCATGCTGGTTGACTCCGTAGTCGACTACGGGAGTAACGTTAGCACATCACGCAAGGCCTTCGACAGGAGGGTGGCGATGTCCGAGAGGAGGAACGGCCAGGACCGATGTCCAGGCCCTGAACCAGGCGACCGCCGGTGCCGGCTATCCATCCACGCTCAAGAGGTGATCCATGGATAACAGGGCCCTGCTCAAGACCGGTATCGCTGGCTCGATCGTCGCCGCCGTGTGTTGTGCGACACCGGTTCTCGTGATCCTGCTTGCCGCCCTGGGATTGTCTGCCTGGGCTCGATGGCTGGATTACGTGCTATTCCCGGTGCTCATCATTTTTGCCGGGATCACGATCTACGCCCTGCATCGACGGCGGGCGGAGGGCGCCCGCTGCGAAGAGCGAGCCCGAGCGAATACAGAAAAAGGGAAGGTGGAATGAGTCGCCTTCTTCTGAAGATCACGGGGATGACCTGCAACGCCTGCGCAGATCGCGTAAAGGAGGCGCTTCTCGCGGTGCCGGGCGTTCAAACGGCGGAGGTATCCTATGCCGAGGCTTTGGCACGCGTGAGCGGCAGGCCGACGCCTGAGCCGATGATGCTGTTCTCGGCGTTCGAAGCGGCGGGCTATGGCGTCGTGCCAGCGCGCGACGAGGCGTGGCTCGACGCGCCGACGAACCGTGCCGGTGGCAAGCGAATGCTGCACGTTGCGGTGATCGGCAGCGGTGGCGCAGCGATGGCGGCGGCGTTGAAGGCGGTCGAGAATGGGGCAAGGGTCACGCTCATCGAGCGCAGCCTCATTGGCGGCACGTGCGTCAATGTTGGCTGCGTACCTTCGAAGATCATGATCCGCGCCGCACACATCGCGCACCTGCGCAGGACAAGTCCCTTCGACGCCGGAATCACCTCGGCCGCGCCTGCGATTCTGCGCGACAAGTTGCTGGCGCAACAGCAGGCGCGAGTCGATGAATTGCGCCACGCCAAGTACGAAGACATCCTGCGCGGCAACAATGCAATTACGGTGCTGCACGGTGAGGCGCGCTTCAAGGACGAACATACGCTTGCCGTGAACACGAGTGGCGGCACCGAGCGATCCGTGAGGTTTGACCGCTGCCTCATCGCCACGGGGGCTAGCGCTTCCGTGCCACCGGTTCCCGGGCTCGAGCACGCGCCGTACTGGACCTCGACCGAGGCACTCGTTAGCGACACGATCCCCCCACGGCTGGCCATAATCGGTTCGTCGGCAGTGGCGCTTGAACTCGCACAGGCATTTGCGCGACTGGGCAGCAAGGTGACGGTGCTGGCGCGCCACAGGCTGTTCTTTCGCGAGGATCCGGCAGTCGGAGAGGCCGTTACTGCCGCCTTCCGTGCCGAGGGCATCGAGGTGCGGGAACGTACCGAGGCGACCCGCATTGCGCATGCGGGCGGGGAATTCGTGCTCACCACTGCACCCGGCAACATCATCGCCGACAAGCTGCTGGTCGCCACCGGCCGTATGCCGAATACCGGCGATCTGAATCTCGAAGCGGGTGGCATTGCCCTCAACGAACAAGGGGCCATCGTCGTTGACCAGGGAATGCGCACAAGCAATCCCGATGTCTACGCCGCCGGGGACTGCACCAACCAGCCGCAGTTCGTCTATGTTGCGGCCGCGGCGGGGACACGCGCCGCGATCAACATGACCGGCGGCGACGCGGTGTTGGATCTGAGCGCGATGCCCGCTGTGGTATTTACGGATCCACAAGTCGCGATGGTCGGCTACACAGAGGCAAAGGCTCGAGAAGAAGGAGTCGCGACCGACAGCCGCCTGCTTGCGCTCGATAAGGTTCCGCGTGCGCTGGCCAACTTCGACACACGCGGGTTTATCAAGCTCGTCGCCGAAGCGGGTTCTGGCCGATTGATCGGGGTGCAGGTCGTGGCACCGGAAGCCGGCGAACTGATCCAGACCGCTGCACTCGCGATTCGATCCCGCATGACCGTGCCGGAGTTGGCCGATCAGTTGTTCCCCTACCTGACGATGGTCGAGGGACTGAAGCTCGCAGCGCAGGCTTTCAGCAAGGACGTAGAGCGCCTTTCCTGCTGTGCGGGTTGATCCTGTCCCGGGGCTTCCCCGAGCGAGCATTCCTGATGACCAACTGCTCTGCGGCGGAATTCGTGCTCGGACCAGACACCGGCGATGCCTGCATTCAGTGGCGGCGACGGGTCGCCCCCTCCGTCGGACCAACCGGAAATCTGCCGTTCGCCGGCGTCGAGCGCCGCGCGGCAGTCGTCGTCAGCACTGCAGCCGCTTTCTATTGCAGGCCGGCCGCTGAGGCCGTGGAGAACCCGGTGGCGAGCGCCTCCTTGCCCCTGCTGTCGGCCGGGCACAACTGCCGCAGGGGGGGCACGTTGCGATTCGCGTCGTGTTCGGACACGCGATCGCCGTGCGGTCGCCGCGTCAGCGGATCTCGGCAAGGAAGCGCTTGCGTGCCGTCTCCAGCATTGCCCGTCCCGCCTCGTCGGCAAGTGTCATTGCTGCCTGGTGATAGGCCTCGAAGGCGGCTGCGACCTTCGCCGCGTCGAGCGGCCGGGCGGCGGCTTTCGGTGGCGCCGCCGGCGGGGCCTCTCCGGGCACCGGATGGAGCACAGCATGCTTCGGGATGAACTCGGCACCGCCGGCGTCGCTGGACGCGGTCATCGGGCCGACCTTGGTGAAGGTACGGCCCTTGAACTGGAAGCGGGCGCCGAGCGGGAGCTGGTCGATCTTCATGGCGATTCGGGCAGCGCATGTTCGGGTCCACATTCTAGTATCGGCCAGGCGCGGCTGCCCGCCTGGCTTGCCTGATCGGCCGCTCGGATGTCGGGCGGGCTCGGAAACGAGCGCTCGCTTCATGCACGAGGTCCCGCGCGTTTCGACTTTCAACTGTTGGCAGGGTCGGCCTCTCTGCCGGGGAGGTCGCTGTCGGGAACACCCATCGAGATTCAAGGCAGGCGCAGCCGTCTAGGGCGCCTTGGGAATGAGCGCAGCGCCCTGCCAGACCTTCGTAGTGCAGAGTTTCTCGGTCAGCTCCCTGGTGAGTCTGGCGACGGCGGTTGCGGCAGCCGAGAGCGGGATATGTCGCGAGGCGCAAAGCGCCAGACGGCGGGTGAGCGCCGGGTTGTCGACGGCAACGGCGCACAGCGTCCCCGCCTCCAGTTCGTGCCGCAGCGGCATCACCGGCAGCAGGGTGTGGCCGAGC
>JBFGUQ010000194.1:0-5485 GCA_041565515.1 Rhodocyclaceae bacterium
GACAACGCCGCCCAGGCGGCGGCGCGCTTTTCGGGGGCGGAGGAGGGCAACGTCTATGCCCGCTTCTCGAACCCGACCGTCACGGCAATGCAGACGCGACTGGCCGCGATGGAGGGGGCGGAGGCCTGCATCGCCACCGCTTCGGGCATGTCGGCGATCCTGTCGCTGGCGATGTCCGTGCTGCAGGCGGGCGATCACGTCGTCGCTTCGCGCGGGCTGTTCGGCTCGACGCAGAATCTGTTCGACGTCATCCTGTCGAAATTCGGCATCGAGACCAGCTTCGTGCCGGCAACGAACCTGGACGCGTACCGCGCCGCGAGGCGTCCGCGGACGAAGCTGTTCTTCGTCGAAACGCCTTCCAATCCGCTCACCGAAGTGGTCGACATCGCCGCCGTGGCCGCGATCGCGCACGAGGCGGGCGCCTTGCTGGCGGTGGACAATTGCTTCTGTTCGCCCGCCCTGCAGTTGCCCCTGGCGCTCGGAGCGGACGTGGTCGTGCATTCTGCGACCAAGTATCTCGATGGCCAGGGGCGCGTGCTCGGTGGCGCCGTCGTCGGGCCGAAGACGGTGACGGAGGAAGTCTTCAAGTTCCTGCGCACCGCAGGGCCGACGCTGTCGCCGTTCAATGCATGGGTGATCCTGAAGGGCCTCGAGACCTTGCGCATCCGCATGGAGGCGCAATCGGCGAGCGCCCTGGCGCTGGCGACGTGGCTGGAGCAGCAGCCGGGGGTAGCGCGGGTGTTCTATCCGGGCCTGCCCTCGCATCCGCAGCACGAGCTGGCCATGCGACAGCAGAAGGCCGGCGGTGCGATCCTCAGCTTCGAGGTCGAGGGCGGACGCGAGCAGGCCTGGAAGGTGGTCGATTCCACGCGGATGATCTCGATCACGGCGAACCTGGGCGATACCAAGACCACCATCACCCATCCGGCCACGACCACGCACGGCCGGATCTCGGCCGAGGCGCGGGCCGAGGCCGGTATCGGCGAGGGCTTGCTGCGCATTGCCGTCGGCCTGGAGTCGATCGAGGATCTCAGGGCGGATCTGGCGCGGGGCCTGGCGGGCTGAGCGGGCCCGGGTTGCCGATCCCCGCTGGCGAGGAGCTGAGCGAGGGTTCCGCGCCGTTCGTTCTTGCGTAGCGTGGACGGGAGTGGGCGGCTGCCTCGCTGCGCCCCGTCAGTCCGGTCGGGTCCTGAAGCCGCTGCCGTCGAATTCCAGCCAGGTGGCGCGATCGTGCCAGTCGGCCAGGACCCAGCGCTCGCAGCGGCGCCCGTCGACGACGTGTTCGTGCCGCGCCGGGCGGTGGGTGTGGCCATGGATCAGCGTCGGATGGCCATGCTCGCGCAGCAGCGCTTCGATGGCCGCCGGGTTCACGTCCATGATTTCCATCGCCTTTCCCTGTTTCGCCGCTTCGCTGTGTGCGCGCACCCGCTCGATGAAGGCCCTGCGCTCGGCCAGTGGCTGGGCGAGGAAGCCGGTCTGCCAGGCCGGGTCGCGGACCTGCTTGCGATAGGCCTGGTAGGCGAGGTCGTCGGTGCACTGGGCATCGCCGTGGCTGAGCAAGACCCGCCGGTCGCCGAGGCGCACCGCGGTCGGGTCGGGCAGGATCCGCAGCCCCGCGGCGCTGGCAAAGCCGTCGCCGGCGAGGAGGTCGCGATTGCCGGCCATGAAATACGAGGCCACGCCCGTTTCGGAGAGCGCGCGCAGGGCGCGACAGATGCGGTCGTTGAAGGCGGTGTGGTCGTCGTCGCCCGCCCAGTAGTCGAACAGGTCGCCGAGAATGAAGAGGCTGCCGGCGGCCGCGGCCGGACCGGCGAGGAAGCCGAGGAAGGCGGCCGTGGTCTCGGGACGGTCTTCGGCGAGGTGCAGGTCGGAAATGAACAATGCCGGAAGCGCCGCCCGGGCGGCCTCCGGCATTGCAGCATTCGAGCCGCCCCGGTTGCGGGCGGCGGGGCCGTCAGACAACTTCGGCGCGCTCGATGATCACGTCTTCCTTCGGCACGTCCTGGTGGAAGCCGCTCGAGCCGGTCTTGACCTTGCGGATCTTGTCGACCACGTCCATGCCTTCGCTCACCTTGCCGAACACGCAGTAACCCCAGCCCTGGAGGTCGGGTGAGCGGTGGTTGAGGAAGTCGTTGTCGGCGACGTTGATGAAGAACTGCGCGGTCGCCGAGTGCGGCGCCTGGGTGCGGGCCATGGCGACCGTGCCCTTGAGGTTCTTCAGGCCATTGTCGGCTTCGTTCTTGATCTGCTCGCGGGTGTCTTTCTGTTTCATGCCGGGCTCGAAGCCGCCGCCCTGGATCATGAAGCCGTCGATGACACGGTGGAAGACGGTGTTGTCGTAATGGCCGGATTCGACGTAGGCGAGGAAGTTCTCGACCGTGACCGGCGCCTTCTCGGCGTCGAGTTCGAGGGTGATGACGCCGAAGTTGGTGTGCAGCTTGACTGCCATGGCTGGGCTCTCCTGTGGATTGTCGGTTTCGTGCTTACTTGCTTGCCTTGGCCTTTGCCTTGGGCGCGGCCTCGAGCACGCGTGCGCCCTCGATCACGACCGGCTCGACCGGCACGTTCTGGTGAAAGCCGGCGTCGGTCGTGGCGACCTTGCCGATCTTCTCGACCACGTCCATGCCCTTGACGACCTTGCCGAAGACCGCGTAGCCCCAGCCGTCCCGCGAGGGGTAGTCGAGGAAGGTATTGGGTACGAGGTTGATGAAGAACTGTGACGAGGCCGAGTGCGGATCTGCGGTTCGGGCCATGGCGAGCGTGCCGGGTTGGTTCTTGAGGCCGTTCTTCGCTTCGTTTTCGATCGGCGCGCGGGTGGACTTCTGCTTCATCTTGGCATCGAAGCCGCCGCCCTGGATCATGAAGCCGTCGATGACGCGGTGAAAGACGGTGCCGTCGTAGTGACCGTCCTTGACGTACTGGACGAAGTTTTCCGCCGACTTCGGTGCCTTGTCGGCAAAGACCTCGACGACGATCTCGCCGTGGTTGGTGCGCAACTCGACCATCGGGTTGGCGGCGAGGGTGGCGACGGCCCAGGTGGCGAGGGCGGCAAATGCGACGATCTGCTTCTTCATGCGTTCTCCGGTTGGGAAGGGGCGCTGCGGCTGGCGACGAGTGCAGGTGCGGCATTGCGCGAGCGCAGGCGTGACACGGGATCCGGGCGGTGGCGGCAGGCGGAGGGGTTCGGGCCGCATGATATACTGCCGCGGATTTTCGGGGCACAGAACCGCCTAAGCGGCGCCACGAACAGCCCCGGATTTTAACAACATCCCCTGGTCTCCCACAATCGCGCGGCAGGCGCGGTTTTTTTCGCTCATTCGCATGCTCACGATCTACAACACTCTCTCCCGCGGCAAGGACAGCTTCCGGCCGATCGAGCCGGGCAAGGTCCGCATGTACGTCTGTGGCATGACGGTGTACGACCTCTGCCACCTCGGTCACGCGCGCGTGCTGGTGGTGTTCGACATGGTCGCACGCTGGTTGCGGGCGAGCGGCTTCGATGTGACCTACGTGCGCAACATCACCGACATCGACGACAAGATCATCCGTCGCGCGCAGGAAAGGGGCGAGTCGATCCGGGTGCTGACCGACCGCTTCATCGCCGCCATGCACCAGGATGCAGATGCGCTCGGGGTGCTGCGACCCGATTTCGAGCCGCGCGCCACCGACTACATCGCGCAGATGCAGGGCCTGATCGGCCGCCTCGAGCACAAGGGCCTGGCCTACGTCGCCGCCAACCGGGACGTGTGCTTCGCGGTGCGCAAGTTCGAGGGCTACGGCAAGCTGTCGGGCAAGTCCATCGACGAGCTGCGCGCGGGCGAGCGCGTCGAAGTCGTGGGCGACAAGAACGATCCGCTCGACTTCGTGTTGTGGAAGCACGCCAAGGCGGAGGAGCCGGCGGAGGTGAAGTGGGACTCGCCGTGGGGCAGCGGTCGTCCCGGATGGCACATCGAATGCTCGGCCATGAGCTCGGAACTGCTCGGCGAGCAGTTCGACATCCACGGTGGCGGCCAGGATCTGCAGTTTCCGCACCACGAGAACGAGATCGCCCAGTCGGAAGGTGCGCACGGCCACGCCTTCGTCAATTACTGGATGCACAACGGCTTCGTCCGCGTCGATGACGAAAAGATGTCGAAGTCGCTCGGCAACTTCTTCACCATACGCGACGTGCTGCAGAAGTACGACGCCGAGGTCGTGCGCTTCTTCATCCTGCGCGCCCACTACCGCAGCCCGCTGAACTACTCCGACGCCCATCTCGACGACGCGCGCAATGCGCTGACGCGTCTGTATACGGCGCTGAAGAACGTGCCGGTGACGGCGGCCGGCGTCGACTGGGAAGAGGCCCATGCGCGGCGCTTCCGGGCGGCGATGGACGACGACTTCAATACCGCCGAGGCCGTGGCAGTGCTGTTCGACCTGGCGAACGAACTCAACCGCGAGGCCTCGCCCGTGGTGGCGCGCCAGCTCAGGGGGCTGGCTGCCGTGCTCGGACTGCTGGAGCGTGATCCGGTAGCCTTCCTGCAGGCCGGTGCGCCCGATGCCGGCGCACTCGATGCCGATGCCATCGCCGGGCTGATAGCGCGCCGGGCGGCGGCGAAGGCGGCGCGGGACTATGCCGAGGCCGATCGCATTCGCGCAAGCCTGCTGGACGCCGGCGTCGTCCTCGAGGACGCTCCGGGCGGCACGACCTGGCGTCGCGCCTGAGTTCGGCCCGGATCGTCGTCTGCACGGAGGCCGGGCGAAGGCCCTGTGGTCAGGCCCGCCGCCGGCGCCTCGCGGTCAACGCCTGACGTCGCCGCGGCCGATCACGGTCAGATCGACGTAGTCCAGGCCGACGTGGTTGTGGGTCGAATACTGCAGCTTCAGGCCTCCTGCGTCCCAGTCGGTCATCCCCTCCAGCGCCGTCAGGAAGCGCTCGGCGTTCAAGTCGCGCCCTGCGCGACGCAGCGCCTCGGTGAATACCGTCGCGGCGAGATAGCCCTCGAGCGCCGGGTACGAATACCCAAGCTTCGCCTTGTCCGAAAAGTAGCGGTAGTCACGCACGAAGGGGTAGTCCAGGCGAAAGGGCGAGGGCAGCACGCGGGCGACGACGAGGCCGTAGGCCTGGTCCCCGAGTTCGCGGACCAGCTGGTCGGCGTTGATGATCGAGAGCCCGAAGAGCATCGGACGGTAACCTGTGCTGCGCAGCGCACGCACGAAGGCCGCGGCGTGGTCGTGCGCGGCGATCATGATCACCGCCGCGGGATTGGCGCCGGCGACGATCCGGGCCGCATCGCCGGCGTCGGCGTCGCGCTCGCCGAAGCGGGCGAGCACCGAGGGCGTGATCCCGCGTCGCGACAGGGCCGCGACGGCAGTCTCGAGGCCTGTCTCGCCGAAGGGGTCGGCGTGATGGACGATGCCCACCGAGCGGACGCCCAGCGTGGCCAGATGGCCGACGATCTTGTCGATTTCCTGGCGGTAGGAGGCGCGCAGGTGGAACACATGC
>JBFGUQ010000195.1:0-5470 GCA_041565515.1 Rhodocyclaceae bacterium
GGGTCGGCAACCTGTTCGATCATCATCAGCCTCCAATCATCTCGGTGTTGGCCGCACCCGGCGGCACCATCGGATACACGAACTCCTCGCGGTCGATCGTCGCGTGAATCAGGCACGGACCCGGCCTGGCCAGCGCCTCGGCCAGCGCCGCGCGGGGATTCTCCGCGGCGTCGAGGTCGAGCGCGGCGACGCCGAAGCCCTCGGCGATCTTGAGAAAATCCGGTTCGCCGCGGTACTTCGAGGCAAACACGCGCTTGCCGTAGAACAGGCTCTGCTGCTGGTACACCAGGCCCAGCGCATTGTTGTTCATCAGCACGATCTTGAGATTGAGCCCCTCTTCGGCGAGCGTGGCGAGCTCCTGGATGTTCATCTTGAAACTGCCGTCGCCGGTGAAGCACACGACGGTGCGCCCGGGTTCCGCGAGCGCGGCGCCGATCGCCACCGGCAGGCCGAAGCCCATGGTGCCGAGCCCGCCCGAGGTGAGCCACTGGCGCGGGCGCCTGAACGGATAGGCCTGCGCCACCCACATCTGGTGCTGGCCGACGTCGGTCGTGACGACCGCCTCGTCGCCCAGCGCCTCGGCGACCGCCTGCACGAGGCCATAGTGACTGCGGGGGTCCGCCAGCCCGGGCAGCTGCAGCGGGAACCGCCGCTTCAGGCTGTCCACGTGTGAGAGCCAGCGCTTGCGCAGGGTCACCTTCACGAGCGGCAGGAGGGCCTCCAGGGCGACGGTCACATCGGCATGGATGCTCACATGCGCGCTCTTGATCTTGTGCAGTTCGGAGCGGTCGACGTCGATGTGAACGATGCGGGCGTTCGGGCAGAATTGCGCCGCGCGGCCAATCGCGCGATCGTCGAAGCGCGCGCCGACGCACACGAGCACGTCGGCCTCCTCGAGCACGAAATTGGTGTAGCGCGCCCCGTGCATGCCGAGCATGCCGATCGACAGCGGGTGATCCATCGGCATCGCGCCCAGCGCCATCAGCGTCATCGTCGTCGGCATGCTGCCCTGCTCGGCGAGCATCGTCGCGAGCGACGATGCGCCGGAATGGACGACCCCGCCGCCCAGGTACAGGACCGGACGCTCGGCGCCGTTGATCATGTCCGCGGCCGCCTCGATCGCCGACCGGTCGAGCGCCGGTGCCGGATCGCGGACTGCCGCCGGGGGCAGTTCCTCGATGCTGATGAGTTCGTTCTGCACGTCCTTCGGGACGTCGACCAGCACCGGCCCGGGGCGACCGGACATCGCGATGCGAAACGCCTCCGGAACGACCTCGAGCAGCTCGGCCACGGAACGCACGAGGAAGTTGTGCTTGGTGATCGGCACGGTAAGGCCGTAGATGTCGACCTCCTGGAAGGCATCGGTTCCGATCATCGACTGCGGCACCTGGCCGGTGATCGCCACCATCGGGATCGAATCGAGATAGGCGTCGGCGATCGCGGTGACCAGATTGGTCGCTCCGGGGCCGCTGGAGGCGAAGCACACCTGCGGCACGCCGGAGACGCGGGCCATGCCCTGGGCGATGAAGCCGGCGCCCTGCTCGTGGCGCGCGAGCACGTGACGAATCGTGTCGCTGTCGGACAGCGCATCGTAGATGGGAAGGATGGCGCCGCCCGGGATGCCGGCTATCGTGCGCACGCCCTGGCGCTCGAGCAGGCGCACGATAAGTTGCGCGCCGGTCAGTTGAATCATGCTGCTCTCCTAACGAGTGGTATCAGCGTCATGACCGGCGAAAAAAAGCAAAACCCCCGCCGGCCTTGCGCGCCGACGGGGGTCTGGAAATCCGATGAACCGAGTAACCTGACTAAGTCGCGCGCCTGCCTACGCCTACTACTACGCGTACGGAAACGACTACGATGGACAGGTTGAGTGCGTGCATGGTGCGCCCGGTTCGAATTGCAGAAGCGATGGAATCACGAATCGGCTCGCGACACAAGCCCCCACATGCCAGCCGAGCGCCGGCGGCGAGATCGGAACGAAGCGGCATCAGCCTTCGCGCAGTTGCCGACGAAGGATCTTGCCGACGTTGCTTTTGGGCAACTCGTCGCGGAACTCGATGCGATGCGGCACCTTGTATCCGGTCAGCTTGTCGCGGCAGTAAGCGATCAGATCGGCCTCGCTGAGCGCCGGGTCCTTGCGCACGACGAAGAGCTTGACCGCTTCGCCACTGTGCTCGTCGGGCACGCCGACTGCCGCGACCTCGATCACGCCCGGGTGGCTGGCGGCCACATCCTCGACCTCGTTCGGATAGACGTTGAAGCCCGACACCAGAATCATGTCCTTCTTGCGATCGACGATGAAGACAAAGCCCTCCTCGTCGATCGTCGCGATGTCGCCCGTGCGCAGGAAGCCGTCAGCGGTGAAGGCCCGGGCGGTCTCCTCGGGAAGATTCCAGTATCCGGGCGTCACCTGCGGCCCGCGCACGCAAAGCTCGCCCCGTTCGCCGAGCGCCAGTTCGACGCCGTCGTCGTCGCGGATGCTCACTTCGGTCGAGGGCACGGGCAGCCCGATGGAGTGATTGAACTCGGCGATGTCGAGCGGGTTGATGGTGACCGCCGGGGAAGTCTCGGTCAGGCCATAGGCCTCGACCAGCGCCTTGCCGGTGAGTTTGCGCCACTTCTCGGCAACCGCCTGCTGCACCGCCATTCCGCCGCCGAGCGAGATGTGCAGCGCGGAGAAATCGAGCTTGGCAAAATCCGGGTTGTGCATCAGCGCGTTGAACAGTGTATTCACGCCGGTAATGGCGGTGAACTTGTACTTCGACAACTCCTTGATGAAACCGGGAATATCGCGCGGGTTGGTGATCAGCACGTTGGTGGCACCGATCTTGAAGAAGGTCAGGCAGTTCGCCGTGAGCGAGAAGATGTGGTAGAGCGGCAAGGCGGTGATGATGATTTCTTCGCCCTCGTGCAGAAAGGGCTTGATCCACGCATGCGCCTGCTGCAGGTTGGCGATGATGTTGCCATGGGTCAGGACCGCGCCCTTGGCCACGCCGGTGGTACCGCCCGTGTACTGGAGGTAGGCGATGTCATCGTGCCCGACCGCCACCTTCTCGAGGCGATGGGACGCGCCGAGGCCGAGCGCGTTCGAAAACCGGACCGCGCCGTCGACTCGCCAGGCCGGGACCATCTTCTTCACATGGCGCACGACCAGGTTTACCAGCGCACCCTTGGGGAAGCCGAGCATCTCGCCCAGGCTGGTCACGATCACATGCTTGACCGACACCCGGCCAAGGACCTGCTGCAGGACGTGGGCGAAGTTCTCGAGGATGACGATTGCCTCGGCCCCGGAATCCTTCAACTGGTGCTCGAGTTCGCGCGCGGTGTACAGGGGATTCACGTTGACGACGGTATAGCCGCCACGCAAGGCACCGAACATCGCGACGGGGTACTGCAACGCGTTTGGCATCATGAGGGCGACGCGCGTGCCGCGAGGCAGCTTCAGTTCGCCCTGCAGGTAGGCGGCAAAGCGCTCGGAGAGGGCATCGAGCTCGGCGTAGGTGATGCCTTTGCCCATGCTGATATAGGCGGTGCGCGTGGAAAAGCGGCGCACGCCCTGCTCGAACAGATCGCCGATCGAACGGAACTCGCTGACGTCGATTTCCGCCGGCACGCCCTTGGGGTAGTTCTTGAGCCAGATCTTCTCCAAGCTGCCACCTCCTTGTGCTGGAACCACCACCATATGGCCGGATGACCGCCCCCGCCCCGCCCTCCAGGGCGTCAGATCAGCCGCCACCGGCGGCTATCGACGCTCGACCAGCACCGCACGCGGGCCTGCGGGGGCTTGGACCGCGCCGTCGTTGCGGGCAAAAAACTCACTTTCCTAGTACCCGCGCACGCGCCCCCGCGATCCGATCCGGCACTCCGGTCAGTTCCCGCCTTCGTCTTCGGCAGGCCAGTTGCGGATATAGTTCTTCAGCATGCGGTTCTCGAAGCTCTGCTCTTCCAGCACCGCCTTGGCGACGTCGTGGAAACTCACCACGCCGAGCAGGGTGTGCCCATCCATGACCGGAAGATAGCGCTGGTGATGCTCGACCATCAGGCGGCGCAACTCATCCATTTCGATGTTGGGCGAGGCGGTCATCGGCGACTTGATCATGGCCTCTTCGACGCTGATCGACTCCCACTCGGCGCCGCCACGCTGCACCGTCAGCAGGACTTCGCGAAAAGTCAGCATGCCCACCATCTCGCCTCCGGAAAAGACCACGAGCGAGCCGACGTCTTGCTCATTCATGATCTCGACCGCTTCCGCGATGCGCTTGCCCGGCGCGATGGTGTAGAGCACCTTGCCCTTTATCGCAAGAATCTCGCTCACCAGCATGTTGATCCCCCTGCCCTGATTTTTTCGGCGCTCGAGCGCCATGTTAGTGCAATGCCCACCGGCGCGAAAGGTTGGCCCGACGGGCGCAAGAGCCCTGTCGCGGCTGGACTCAGCGCTTCAGCTCGGCGAGTTTTTCCTTCACCTTCGCCCACTCGTCGGCATCGGGCAGCGCATCCTTGCGCTCCACGATCGGCTTCCACTGCTTTGCGAGTTCCGCGTTGAGGGCGGTGAAGTGAGCCTGATCATCCGGCACATCGTCCTCGGCAAAGATCGCCTCGACCGGACACTCCGCCACGCACAGGGTGCAGTCGATGCACTCGTCCGGGTCGATGACGAGAAAATTCGGACCCTCGCGAAAGCAATCGACCGGACAAACGTCCACACAGTCGGTGTACTTGCAGCGGATACAGGATTCGGTCACAACGTAAGTCATTTAGGTTCGGCCTCCTTGCGCTGACTTGCCGCCGGCGCGAATTTCGCCCGGCAGACAGCCGACAATATAGTCCAGCAATTCGTCTTTTAGCCACGTCGTCGGCACGCGATAGCGCTTTATTGCCCATATCTTGTTGACGGCAGGGTCGCCATGGCATAACTTTCCAGGAAAATCTCCCCGGGTGGAATCTACCTCCCTCGCGACGCGCGCGGTTCCTGCGGCTCGCACCCCGGTCTCACTCGTTCGCGACTCTTGCGAACACCCGCTACCCCCTGATGTGAGGAATCATGAGCGAGCATATCCATTATGTGACCGACGGCAACTTCGATTCCGAAGTGCTCCAGTCCCAAACGCCGGTGCTGGTCGATTACTGGGCCGAATGGTGCGGTCCCTGCAAGATGATTGCGCCGATTCTCGACGATGTCGCCAAGGACTACGCCGGGAAGCTGAAGGTCGCCAAGCTCAACATCGACGAGAACCAGGAAACGCCGGCCAAGTACGGCATCCGTGGCATTCCCACGCTGATGCTGTTCAAGGGTGGCAACGTCGAGGCGACCAAGGTGGGCGCCCTTTCTAAATCTCAACTGACCGCCTTCATTGACAGCAACATCTAAGTCGGACCAAGCTCCGGCCCGTTCTCGCGGTGCGTCGCGTGCCCGTCGCCGTGGCACGCGCAACCGCGACGGTAATCCCCCCCAGAATTCGCTGCCCGACGA
>JBFGUQ010000196.1:0-5449 GCA_041565515.1 Rhodocyclaceae bacterium
CGGCAGTTCGTCGAGCGCGTCGTCGATATGGCTCACGTCGGCCCACACGAGCATGCGCCAGCCGTCCTTGCCGTGTTCGAGCCAGTTCAGCGCGGCATTGGGGATGGCGAAATCGCGCGCCGCTGCCAGCGCCTTGCCGGTGGCGAGGCGGTGGGCGATGTCGAGCACGCCGCCGTGGGTGACGACGAGGACATCCTTGCCGGTGTGACGTAGCGCGATCGCGACCAGCGCCGCTTCGACGCGGCGGGCGAAGGCGGCCAGCGATTCGCCGCCGCCGGGGAAGGCGTAGTCCGCCTCGCGGTTCTTGAAGCGGCGGTAGTCGTCGGGAAGGCTCGAGGCGACCTCGTCGTAGGTCTTGCCCTGGAAGATGCCGTAATGGCGCTCGCGCAGGTCCGCCTGCAAAGTCGTCCTCGTGTCCCGGCCGCTGAGGATGGCCTCGGCGGTCTGGCGTGTGCGCGCCAGATCGCTGCAATAGACCGCATCGAAACGGGTGGACGAAAGACCGCGCGCGGTGCTCGCCGCCTGGGCGAGACCGCACGCGTTGAGCGGGATGTCGAGGTGACCCTGCAGGCGGCGCTCGGCGTTCCAGTCAGTCTCGCCGTGGCGGACGAGACAGAGACGGGCCGCCTGCGCCGGCGCCTGCATCATCACTGCGGTGCGGCCGGGGCTCCCCATCCGCCGCCGCTGTCGCCCCAGCCGCCACCGGTCGGTACATTGATCTCGATGGTATCGAGATCGACCTTCACGGCTTCGTCGAGACCGCCGGTGACCAGTTGCGGGAAGGCCACGATGAGGCCGACCATGAACAGCTGAATCAGCACGAAGGGAATCGATCCCCAGTAGATCTGCGAGGTCTTGACGCCTTCCGTATGCTTGTTTGTGAGGCGGTCGAGGAAGGCAGACGCGGGTGCGACGCTACGCAGGTAGAACAGGGCGAAGCCGAACGGCGGAGACAGGAACGAGGTCTGCAGGTTCACCGAGATCAGCACGCCGAACCAGATCAGGTCGATGCCCATCTTCTCGGCGACCGGCGCGAGCAGCGGGATCAGGATGAAGGCGATCTCGAAGAAATCGAGGAAGCAGCCCAGCACGAAGATCACCGCGTTCACGAACAGCAGGAAGCCGAGTTGCCCGCCCGGCAGCTTGTCGAACAGGTGCTCGACCCAGATCTGGCCGTCGATCGCGGTGAAGGTGAAGCTGAAGATGGTCGAGCCGATCAGGATGAAGAGCACGAACACCGACAGCTGCGTGGTCGATTCCAGGCCCTGGCGCAGGGTCTTGAAGTCCAGCTTGCCGCGCGCGCCGGCCATCAGCATGGCGCCGACCGCGCCCATTGCGCCGCCCTCGGTCGGGGTCGCGATGCCGAGGAAGATCGTGCCCAGCACGAGGAAGATCAGCGCCAGCGGCGGGATCATGACGAAGGTGACGCGCTCGGTGATGCGCGACAGCAGGCCAAGGCCGAAGAGCTTGTTCGCGCCCGCGAGTAACAATGCGATGAGCGAGCCGAAGGTCATGGCCATGATCAGGGTCTCGTCGAGCGCGGGCTTCTGCTCGCCGCCCTTGATCGCGGTCAGGATCTCCGGGTAATACTGGCCGAACGCGGTGGACAGCCCGATGACGAAGACGGTGAACACGGCGAGCGAGCGCATGCCGGCGCTGCCGTCGGGTTCGCGGTAGGTGAGCGCCTCGGGCGGCAGTGCGGGCACCCAGCGCGGCTTGAAGATCGCCAGCGCGATCACGTAGAGCGCGTACATGCCCACCAGCATGATGGCTGGGACCATGGCACCCTTGTACATGTCGCCGACGCTGCGCCCGAGCTGGTCGGCCATCACGATCAGCACCAGCGAAGGCGGCAGGGCCTGCGCCAGCGTGCCCGATGCGGTGATCGTGCCGCAGGCGACGATCCGGCTGTAGCCGTAGCGCAGCATGATCGGCAGCGAGATCAGGCCCATCGAGATCACCGACGCGGCCACCACCCCGGTGGTCGCCGCAAGCAGGGCGCCGACGAAGATCACGGCCAGCGCGAGGCCGCCGCGGATCGGGCCGAATACCTGGCCGACCGTGTCCAGCAGGTCCTCGGCCATGCCGCTGCGCTCGAGGATCAGGCCCATCAGGGTGAAGAAGGGGATCGCCAGCAGCGTGTCGTTCTGCATGATGCCGAACATCCGCAGCGGCAGCGCCTGGAACAGCGTCCCCGAGATCATGCCGAGTTCGATGCCGATGAAGCCGAACAGCAGCCCGCATGCGGCCAGCGAGAACGCTACCGGAAAGCCCGACAGCAGGAAGAAGACCACTGCGCCGAACATGATCGGCGCGAGGTTGTTGGTAAGCAGTTCGATCATTTGCGGGCCTCGCCGGAGGCGTCGTGTTCGTTCGAAAATTCGGCGGGGGTCTCGTCGCGCTCACCGTGGTTGTCGGCGTGCTCATTCTCGCCCAGGGAATAGGGGGCGTCGCCGGTGAGGAAGGCGATGCGCTTGATGAGTTCGGAGATGCCTTGCAGTCCGAGCAGGGCAAAACCTGCCGGCACCAGGGCGAATACCGGCCAGCGGATCAGGCCGCCGGCGTTGGACGACATCTCGCCGGAGACATAGGCGTTCTCGACCACGGGCCAGGCGAATGTGATCAGGAAGTAGCACATCGGCAACATGAAGATCAGGATGCCGCCGATGTCGATCAGGGTGCGGGTCCGGTGGCTCAGCTTGCCCGCGATGACGTCGATGCGCACATGGGCGTTCTGCATGAAGACGAAGCCGGCGCCGAGCATGAACACGGCGGCGAACAGGTACCACTGGATCTCGAGGAAGGCGTTCGAGCCGACATTGAACGCCTTTCGCGCGATCGCATTGACCGTGCTGATGATGACGGCGAGCAGGATGAGCCAGATGATGCTCTTGCCCACGAGGCGGCTGAGCGCGTCGATCAGCCGGGAGATATTCAGGAGGATGCCCATGGGATTTTCGTCTGGGTGATCGGGCCAGTCGATGGCCAACTGTCCCGGGGTGAAACGGACGCCGCGTCAGCGGCGTCGGGGCGGTAAGCCAGCGGCGCTCCTGGAGTCGAGGCCGCCGGGGACCCCCTCGGCCTGCGCACTTGCAGGCCGAGGGGCGGAACTGTTACAGCTTCTGCGCGGCCATGAACTGGTCGTAGGTACCGTCGGCGATCGGCTGCCACTGGTACTGGTCGGCGATGAACTTCGAGAAGTCGGCGTAGACCTTCTTCCAGTTCGGATTCTTGCCACCGATCTCAGCATACTCTTCGCGAGACGCCTTGAACGCCGCATTCATCACGTCGAGCGGGAAGCGGCCCAGCTTGGCACCTTCGGCGATGAGCTGCTTGAGGGCCGTCGGGTTGCGTGCGTCGTACATCGCCTGCATGTTCACATGCGCTTCCGATGCCGCATGGCGCACGATCGCCTGGTATTCCTTCGACAGGCTCTCCCACTTCGCCGTGTTGATGTACAGCGACAGCTGCGCGCCGCCTTCCCACCAGCCCGGGAAATAGTAGTGGGGGGCGACCTTGTGGAAGCCGAGCTTGAGGTCGTCGTACGGTCCGATCCACTCGGTGGCGTCGATCGTGCCTTTCTCCAGCGACTGATAGATCTCGCCGCCGGGGATGTTCTGCGGCACACCGCCGATCCGCGCCAGCACGCGGCCGCCGAAGCCGCCGATCCGCATCTTCAGGCCGTTGATGTCGCTGACCGACTTGATCTCCTTGCGGTACCAGCCACCCATCTGCGCGCCGGTGTTGCCCAGCGGGAAGTTGACGATGTTGAACTGGGCGTAGAACTCGCGCATCAGCTTCAGGCCGTTGCCCTGATACATCCACGCGGTGATGCCGCGGGAGTTCAAGCCGAAGGGAATGGCGCAGTCGAGGGCGAAGGTCTCGTCCTTGCCGAAGAAGTAGTACGGCGCGGTGTGCGCGCACTCGACCGTGCCTTGCTGCACGGCATCGACCACGCCGAAGGCGGGAACGAGCTCGCCGCCCGCGTACACAGTGATGTTGAACTTGCCGCCGGTGGCGTCCGAGACGTTCTTGGCGAAGACCTCTGCGCCACCGTAGATGGTGTCGAGCGCCTTGGGGAAGCTCGATGCGATGCGCCAGCGGATCTGCTCCTGGGCGCGGACGATGGCCGGGGCCGACGCGGTGGCGAGAATCCCCGCCATGCCTGCGCTCTTGATGAATTTGCGACGTTCCACGTTTCCTCCTGAACTTTCGGTGTTGTTGTTGCAGCGCGTTATCGCGGCGGCCCAAATTATAGTGATTGAGGCCTTCGCGAACAGCGCGGAAAACCCTAATTCGACATGAGCCTCAGGACCAGTCGCGCTCGGCGTACGCCCGTTGCCGGCCGCGCTCAACCACCGTTAGAGCTCGTCAGCGTCCCGCGACCTTCATCCGCTCGACCAGCACCGAGCCGCAGTGCTTGGCCCCGCGCGGCAAGGCGTCGTTGCCGATGGCGACGATGCCGCGGAACATGTCGCGCAGGTTGCCGGCGATGGTCACCTCCTCGACCGCGTGCTTGATCTTGCCCTTTTCCACCCAGAAGCCGGCGGCGCCACGGGAGTAGTCGCCCGTGACGTAGTTCACCCCGTGGCCGAGCAGTTCGGTGACGAGCAGGCCGCGATCCATCTGCCGGATCAGGCCGGCCAGGTCGGCCTCGCCCGACATCACCCGCAGGTTGTGCGAGCCGCCGGCGTTGCCGGTGGTCTGCATGCCGAGCTTGCGCGCGGAGTAGGTGGACAGGAAATAGCCCTGCAGCACGCCGTCGATGACGACCTCGCGGTCGTGGGTGGCGACGCCGTCGCTGTCGAACGGGCTGGAGCCGAAGGCCTTGGGCAGGTGCGGGCGCTCGGAGATGCTCACCACCGGCGAGAACACGGGCTGGCCGAGACTGTCGAGCAGGAAACTGGACTTGCGGTAGAGCGAGCCGCCGCTGACCGCCTGCACGAAGTTGCCGAGCAGGGTGACCGCCAACGGCGCCTCGAAGATCACCGGCACCTCGCAGGTGCGGATCTTCTTCGCACCGAGGCGGGCGATGGCGCGCTCGCCGGCGTGGCGGCCGATCTCTTCGGGTGACATCATGTCGGCGGCGTCGCGGCGCGAGTCGTACCAGTATTCCCGCTGCATGCCGTCGCCCTCGCCGGCGATCACCGAGCACGACAGGCCGTGGCGGGTGGTGGCGTAGCCGCCGATGAAGCCGAGGCTGTTCGCCGAGACGAAGTGCGACTGCTGGATGGAGGTGTTCGCGCCCTCGGAGTTGCTGATCTTGGGGCTCACCGCGAAGGCCGCGTCCTCGCAGCGGCGGGCGAGCGTGATCGCCTCGTCGACGCCGATGTTCCACGGATGGAACAGGTCGAGATCGGGGCAGTCCCTGGCCATCACCACGGCGTCGGCGAGGCCGGCGCAGGGATCGGGCGCGGTGAAGCGCGCGATCGACAGCGCGGCATCGACG
>JBFGUQ010000197.1:0-5416 GCA_041565515.1 Rhodocyclaceae bacterium
ACCATGAAGGTCGAGCGTCCGGAGGCAAGGTCGTCGGAGGCGCCGATGCGGGTGAAGATGGCGTCGAGCGGGCCGAGCTCCGCCGCGTCGGCTGGAACGAAGCTCCCCACGTGGGCGAGCAGGCAGATGAGCGCGACCTGGCGCATGAAGGTCGATTTGCCGCCCATGTTCGGGCCGGTGATCATCAGCATGCGCCGGGTGGGTGCGAGCCTCGCATCGTTGCGGATGAAGTTCTCCACCTGTCGCTCGACCACGGGGTGGCGGCCGCCTTCGATGCGCAGACCGGCCTGGGATGCGAAGGTGGGCCGCACGTAACCGTGGCGCAGCGCCGCCTCGGCGAAGGCGGCGAGGCCGTCCAGCGTGGCGAGCGCGCGGGCGATGTGCTGCAGCGCCGGGATGTGGGCCGCCAGGTGCTCGAGGACTTCGTCGAACAGCTGCTTCTCCCGCGCCAGCGCGCGCTCCTGCGCGGACAGGGCCTTGTCCTCGAAGGCCTTCAGTTCGGGCGTGATGTAGCGCTCGGCATTCTTCAGCGTCTGGCGGCGGCGGTAGTCGTCGGGGACCCTTTCGGCATTGGCGCGGCTGACCTCGATGTAGAAGCCGTGCACCTTGTTGAATTCCACCTTCAGGCCGGCAATGCCGCTGCGTTCGCGCTCGCGGGCCTCGAGCGCCATGAGGAATTCGCCGCAGTTGGTCTGGATGTCGCGCAGCTCGTCGAGCTCGGCATCGAAGCCGGCGGCAATCACGCCGCCGTCGCGCACCATCGCCGCCGGCTCCGCGGCGATGGCCGCGCTCAGGAGCTCGTGTGCGCCCGGCGGCAGGGCCAGGGCGGACGCGATCGCGACCAGCCGCGTGCCGCTGGCGGTCGCGAGAGCCGAAGCCAGCGCGGGCAGGCGGGAGAGGCTCTCGCGCAGCGCCGACAGGTCGCGTGGGCGGGCGCTGCGCAGGGCGATGCGAGCGGTGATGCGGTCGACGTCGGCGACCCCGCGCAGGGCGCTGCGCACCGAGGCGGCGGCATGGCCATCACCGTCACCGATGAGTTCGGCCACCGCTTCGTGGCGCGCCGCGGGCTCGCTGCGGTCGCGCAGCGGATGGTGCAGCGCATGGCGCAGCCAGCGCGAGCCCATGCTGGTGACGCAGCTGTCGAGCAGCGACAGCAGCGTCGGCGAAGCCTCGCCGCGCAGCGTCTCGCTGAGCTCCAGGTTGCGCCGCGTGGCGGCATCGAGGCGCAGGTACTCGGACTCGCGTTCGACGGTGAGCCCGGTGACATGGGCGAGGCTCTGGCGCTGGGTGGCGCGCGCGTAGTCGTACAGGGCCGAGGCTGCGGCGAGGGCGACTGGCGCCGCCTCGACGCCGAAGCCGGCGAGGTCGCGGGTGCCGAAGTGCTCGGTGAGCAGGCGCGTGCCCGTCTGCGCATCGAACTGCCAGTCGGCCAGCCGGCGCTGCGTCGGGGCGAGACTGTCGAGCAGCGGCAGGGCCAGGCCGTCGGGCACCAGCACTTCGGCCGGGCGCAGGCGCTCGAACTGCGCCTGCAGCGATTCGGCGGGGCACTCCATCAGGCGCAGGTCGCCATTGGCGAGATTCAGCCACGCCAGGCCGAGGGTGCCGCGGTGCAGGTTCGCCGCCAGCAGCAGCGCATCGCGCCGGTCGTCGAGCAGGGCAGCGTCGGTCAGCGTGCCCGGGGTGACGATGCGGCTGACCGCACGTTCCATCGGACCCTTGCTCGCGCCCGGTTCGCCGACCTGTTCGGCGATCACGACCGATTCGCCCAGCTTCACCAGGCGCGCGAGGTATTGCTCGACGGCATGGAAGGGGACGCCGGCCATCCGGATCGGCTGGCCGCCCGACTGTCCCCGGGTCGTCAGCGTGATGTCGAGCAGGCGCGCGGCCTTCTCGGCGTCGTCGAAGAACAGCTCGTAGAAGTCGCCCATGCGATAGAACAGCAGGGTGTCCGGATGCTGCGCCTTGATGCGCAGATACTGCTGCATCATCGGCGTGTGTGACTGCAGCACGCTCTCGGAAATGGGGGTTTCCATCATCATCGGGACATCGCTTCGATCCGCGTCTTCGGCAGGGGGCGAAGGGGCGAAAACCCGGAATTGTAACCGAGGGCTGCGCGTGCGACGCGTCCCGCAGCGCCATCGATGGAATCGGGCGGCAGAAACTGTTGCGCAGACGGCTGGCACCGCAGCAAGCCCGCGACAGCGCCTCGGTCGATTCCTCCCCGCCATCGAAGCCGCGGATGCTCTAACATTCGCCCTACCGAATCGGTAGCTGCCTCACGGATGTTCGTTCCATGTTCCATCTTGCACCCCGCCTTGTGTCTGCGGCCGTCGTCGGCCTCGTTGTCGCGTCCTGTGCCTCTCCGCCGCCCCCCGTTTACCGGACCGAAACCTTCAATTCCGAATCCCCCTTCGTCACCTGGAGTACCCGCGACCCGACGGGGGCCTGCGAACTCGGCAAGCGTGCCCTGCTGAGCCAGGGTTATCAGGTCGATAGTGCCGACCACATCAGCATTCGCGGGGAGAAGCTCTTCCAGCCCCAGCCGGGCATCGGGGTGAAGCTCAACATCACGCTGGTGTGCCTGCCCAGTAACGTCGGCGCGGTCATGTACGCGAACGCGCTGCAGACGCGTTACGAGCTCAAGTCGGCCGCGAGCAGCACCGGGGTCAGCGTGGCCGGCGTCGGCTCGATCTCGCTGCCGTGGGCGTCCGACAAGGAGGCGCTGGTCAAGGTCGGCGAAGAGACGATCGCGGACCCCGACTTCTATCGCCGGCTCTTCGCCCTGATCGATGCGCTCGATGGCGGCGTGTCGCGACCCGGCAAGCCCTAATGCCGGAGGTCTTGGTCGAATCCGGGTGCCGAAGACCTGTCCCTTGCGGCGGTGCACTCGGTCTCGCCGTCCCATCCGAATGCGCGTGCCCGCCGCCCTGCCGGTGAGCGAGAATGGGAGCGCCGTAATCGACGGCAAGCGGAGGCCGGAGCGATGGAAGAAGAAAAGGTGAAGCTGCGCGGGGTCAATCTGGGTGGCTGGCTGGTGCTGGAAAAGTGGATGACGCCAAGCGTCTTCGCCGGTCATCGGGCGACGGATGAAACGACCTGGTGTGCGGAGCTGGGCAAGGAGGCTGGCGACAAGCTTCGCCGGCACTGGAACAGCTTCGTCACCCGCGAGGACTTCGCCTGGATTGCCGAGCGCGGTCTCAATGCCGTGCGCATTCCGGTGGGGCACTGGATCTTCGGTCCCGACTATCCCTACCATCCGAGCTATGGTGCCGAGCGCCACCCCTTCGTCACCGGCGGCATCGAGGTGCTCGACCGCGCCATGGATTGGGCGCAGGAGTGCGGCCTGCACGTCGTGCTCGACCTGCATGCGGCGCCGGGTTGTCAGAACGGCTTCGACAACGGCGGCATCAAGGACGTGTGCGAGTGGCACACCCGGCCGGAGTACATCGAGCATTCCCTGAGCGTGCTCGAACGCCTCGCCCGGCGCTATTGCGAGCATGCGGCGCTCCATGCCATCGAAGTCCTGAACGAGCCACGCTGGGACGTGCCCACCGATACGCTCAAGACCTACTACCTCGCCGCCTACGAGCGCATCCGCGGGCATTGCCCGGCCGAACGCGTGGGCGTGGTGTTTCACGACGGTTTTCGCTCGTTCCGCGAGTACCTTGGTTTCATGCAGGGGCCCGAGTTCGCGAACGTGGTGTTCGATCTGCATCGCTACCAGTGCTTCGAGCGTGGCGACATCGACATGGACATCTACGGCCACATGCGCAAGGCCGCCGGCGAGTGGAAGCAGGAGGCCGACGAGATCATCACCGAACTGGCCCTGCCTGCGTTCTGCGGCGAGTGGAGCCTCGGGCTCGATCTGAAAGTGGTGTCGCTGTGGGCAGAGGGTCCGTTCAACCACGCGCTGGAGCGAATGGATGCCTTCCAGGAGGCAGTGGCCTACCGTGGCTACGCGGCAGCGCAGCTGGCAACCTTCGAGAAATACCTCGGCTGGTTCTTCTGGAGTTACAAGACCGAGACCACGCCGGCCTGGTGTTTTCGCGACTGCGTGGAGCGCGGCTGGATGCCCTCAAGCTTCGCTTAGCGCACCGGGCGCGGAGTCGCCACCCAGATACTTGTCCTCCGGCAGGCGGTCGAGCACGAGTTCGCGCTGGAAGTGATGCGCCATGCCGCTGTGGAAGCTGATCATCAGCAGCGTGGCGTCGGGCAGTTCGCGGTGCAGCACGTCCATCAGGCCGTCCTCGTTTTCGGGCGACAGCGCGCTGGTGGCTTCCTCCATGAAGACCCAGGACGGACGATGCAGCAGCAGGCGGGCGACGCCAAGGCGCTGGCGCGCCCGCAGGGGCAGGACGCGATCCCAGGAGTCGGATTCGTCGAGACGCGATTCGAGCCAGTCGACGCCGGCGCATCCGAGGGCGTGCCTGATCTCGGCGACGCCGAATGTCTCGGCCGGGCGCGGGTAGCTGAGGGCGGCGCGCAGGCTGCCGTCGGGCAGGAAGGGGCGTTGCGGCAGGAAAAGGATGACGCGGTCGGCAGGGAGCAGAATCTGGCCCCCGCCCCAACGCCACAGGCCGGCGATGGCCTTGAACAGGGCAATGGCGACGGTCGAGTCTCCGCTGATGAGCAGGCGCTCGCCACGGTGGACCACCAGGTCGAGGTGCTCCAGCAACAGCCGGCCGTCCGGATTGCTCAGGCTCAGGTCGCGCAGCACCAACTCGTCCCCGCTGGCGGGGCGCAGATCGATGCGATGCGCGACCGGTCCGCGGGCGCGCTCCTCGAGCATCTGCATGTCGTTGTGCAGACTCACCACACGATCGGCGGATGCGCGCCATTTCGCCAATTCACCGAGATTGTCGATCGGCCACGACAGGGCCGAAGTGAGTTGCTGGAAGGCTTGCGCGGCTTGCATCAGAATCCCGAGCGTCATGACGCCGGCGATGTACTGCGGCGCCGCGGCCAGGATCGGGAACACCGGCAGCAGCGTTCCGTAGCCGGTGGAGAACGAGACGATGCCCAGGTAACCCAGGGTCTGCCGGTTCCAGCCACGGCCGACATCGGCGAAGAGCTTCTCGGTGTGCTGGCGCTCGATGCCCTCGCCACGCATCAGGGCGATCAGGTCCGAGTTCTCCCGCGCCCGGGCAAGCCCGAAACGCAGGTTGGCCTCCACCGTCTGCAGTCGGTTGGTGGCCCGGATGAGGGGCCGGCCGAGCAGGGCGCCGAGCACGGTGCCCGCGCCCGCGTACAGGAAGGCCAGCCACACCAGGTAGCCGGGAACCTCGATGCCGGTGCCGGGAACCTGCACGCTGCCGGACAGGGTGAGCAGGATGTCGACGAAGGTGCCGAGGATCAGCAGCGAATAGAACAGCGAATGTGCCAGGCCGATGCCCGATTCGGTGGCGATGCGGATGTC
>JBFGUQ010000198.1:0-5415 GCA_041565515.1 Rhodocyclaceae bacterium
GCGCAGGTGGAGAAGGGGTGGTTGCCCAAGGATGTCATCGACTACGTCGCCGGCTATCTGGGCATGCCAGCCATCGCGGCCTTCGAGGTCGCCAGTTTCTACAACATGTACGACCTGGATCCGGTCGGTCGTCACAAGATCACGGTGTGCACAAATCTGCCCTGTGCCCTGTCCGGTGGCGTGCATGCGGCCGATTACGTCAAGCACAAGCTCGGCATCGACTTCAACGAGACCACGCCCGACGGCAAGTTCACCCTCAAGGAAGGCGAGTGCATGGGTGCCTGCGGCGACGCGCCGGTGCTGCTGGTGAATAACCACCGCATGTGCAGCTGGATGACCACCGAGAAGATCGACCAACTCCTGGCCGAGCTGGATAGCAAATGAGCGCGCACGGACTTATCCTCGCCGACACCGATGGCGACCGCACCTGGCGGCTCCAGGATTACCTCGCCCGCGGCGGTTACACTGCGCTCAAGCGGATCGTCGCCGACAAGGTGCCGCAGGACACGATCATCGCCGAGCTGAAGGCGTCGGTGCTGCGTGGCCGCGGCGGCGCGGGCTTTCCGACCGGCCTGAAGTGGAGCTTCATGCCGCGCTCCTTTCCCGGCGACAAGTACCTCGCCTGCAATTCGGACGAAGGCGAGCCGGGGACCTTCAAGGATCGCGACATCCTGCGCTACAACCCGCACAGCGTTATCGAGGGCATGGCGATCGCCGCCTACGCAATGGGCGCGGCGCGCGGCTACAACTACATCCACGGCGAGATCTTCGACATCTATCAGCGCTTCGAGGAGGCCCTCGACGAGGCTCGCGAGGCCAAGCTGATCGGCCAGAACATCCTGGGCTCCGATTTCTCCTTCGAACTCTTCGCCCACCATGGCTACGGTG
This sequence comes from Rhodocyclaceae bacterium, assembly GCA_041565515.1. Lineage (GTDB taxonomy): Bacteria > Pseudomonadota > Gammaproteobacteria > Burkholderiales > Rhodocyclaceae > Thauera. The sequence goes on from JBFGUQ010000198.1 coordinate 889, forward strand.
CCTACATCTGTGGCGAGGAAACCGCGCTGCTCGAGTCGATCGAGGGCAAGAAGGGGCAGCCGCGCTTCAAGCCGCCGTTCCCGGCGAGCTACGGCCTCTACGGCAAGCCGACCACGATCAACAACACCGAGACCTTCGCGTCCGTGCCGTTCATCATGAACATGGGCGGCGAAGGCTTCCTCAACCTCGGCAAGCCGAACAACGGCGGGACCAAGCTGTTCTCGGTGTCGGGCCACGTCAATCGCCCCGGCAACTACGAGGTCACGCTGGGCACGCCCTTCGCCGAGCTGCTGGAGATGGCCGGCGGCATGCGTGGCGGGCGCAAGCTCAAGGCGGTGATTCCGGGCGGCTCGTCGGCGCCGGTGGTGCCGGGCAGCGTCATGATGGACTGCACGATGGACTACGACTCCATCTCCAAGGCCGGTTCGATGCTCGGCTCCGGTGCGGTCATCGTCATGGACGAGACCACCTGCATGGTGAAGGCGCTCGAACGCCTGTCGTACTTCTACTTCGAGGAGTCCTGCGGTCAATGCACCCCGTGCCGCGAAGGCACCGGCTGGCTCTACCGCGTCGTGCACCGGATCGAGAACGGGCTCGGCCGCCCCGACGACCTCGACCTGCTGAATTCGGTGACCACCAACATCATGGGCCGCACGATCTGCGCGCTCGGCGATGCCGCTTCGATGCCGGTGCAGAGCTTCATCAAGCACTTCGGTGACGAGTTCTCCTACCACATCGAAAACAAGAAGTGCCTCGTGCCGCCCGACGTGCAGCACGCTGGCAGTCAAATCTACGTGAGCCCCTCATGCTAGAGATCGAAATCGACGGCAAGCAGGTCCAGGTAAATGACGGCAGCACCGTGATGGATGCGGCTGCGGCGGCCGGATCCTACATCCCGCACTTCTGCTATCACAAGAAGCTGTCCATCGCGGCCAACTGCCGAATGTGCCTGGTCCAGGTAGAGAAGGCGCCCAAGCCGCTGCCGGCCTGCGCGACCCCGGTCACCAACGGCATGAAGGTGTGGACCCGCTCCGAGCAGGCGGTGAAGGCGCAGAAAGGCGTGATGGAGTTCCTGCTCATCAACCACCCGCTCGACTGTCCGATCTGCGACCAGGGCGGCGAATGCCAGCTGCAGGATCTCGCCGTCGGCTACGGCGCCAGCGGTTCGCGATACCAGGAAGAAAAGCGCGTCGTCTTCAACAAGAACCTCGGCTCGCTCGTCGCCACCGACATGACCCGGTGCATCAACTGCACCCGTTGCGTCCGCTTCACCGCGGAGATCGCGGGGGAAATGGAGCTGGGCCAGGCCTTCCGCGGCGAACACGCCGAGATCATGCCGTTCATCGAGAAGACGGTCGACTCCGAGCTGTCGGGCAACATCATCGATCTCTGTCCGGTCGGCGCACTCACCTCGAAGCCCTTTCGCTTTGCCGCACGGACCTGGGAGCTGTCACGGCGCAAGTCGATCAGCCCGCACGATTCGCTGGGGGCGAACCTCGTCGTTCAGACCAAGCACGATGTCGTCAAGCGTGTCCTGCCGCTGGAGAACGAAGAGATCAACGAGTGCTGGCTGACGGACAAGGACCGCTTCTCGTACGAAGGTCTCAACAGCGACGAGCGCCTCACCACGCCGATGATCCGTCATGGCGAAGAATGGAAGAAGACCGACTGGCAGACGGCGCTGGAATTCGTCGCCACCGGCTTGCGCGACATCGCCAAGGATTACGGCGCGGCGGCCCTCGGTGCGCTTGCATCGCCGCATTCGACCCTGGAGGAGCTCTATCTGCTGCAGAAGCTCGTCCGTGGCCTGGGCTCGGAGAACATCGACTTCCGCCTTCGGCAGGCCGATTTCAGGGCCGACGGCAAGCGTGCCGGCGTGCCGTGGCTGGGCATGCCGCTCGCCGGCGTCGCTGAGCTCGATCGCCTGCTGGTGGTGGGCAGCTTCCTGCGCAAGGACGCGCCGCTGCTCGCCCAGCGCGTGCGCCAGGGGGCCAAGCGTGGCCTGCAAGTCACCGCGGTGGGACCGAACGCCGAGGAGTGGCTGCTGCCGGTCAGGCACCGCGCGCTGGTTGCGCCGTCCGCGATGGTGGCGACGCTGGCGCAGGTGCTCGTCGCCCTGGCCGAAGAGAAGGGCGCCGAACTCAGTCCGGCGCTGACGACCACGTTGCCGGTGGCGGTTTCGGATGACGCACGGTCGATCGCACGGAGCCTCGCCTCCGGGCGCAAGGTCGCGGTCTGGCTCGGCAGTCTTGCTGCGCAGCACGGCCGCGCATCGGAACTGCAGGCATTGGCGCAGGAGATCGCGCGCCTTGCCGGCGGCACGTTTGGCTTCATCGGTGAAGCGGCCAACAGCGTCGGCGGCTACCTCGCCGGCGCCGTTCCGGCAGGCGAGGGCAAGAGCGCGGCGGCGATGATCGAACATCCCCGCAAGGCGTATGTGCTGCTCGGTGCCGAACCCGACCTCGATTTCGCCAATCCGTCCGCGACGATGTCCGCCCTGTCGAGCGCTCAACTGGTGGTGGCGATGTCCTCCTTCGACTCCGCCGCGCTGCGCGCCGTCGCCGATGTCTTGCTGCCGGTCGCGCCCTTCGCCGAGACCTCCGGTACCTTCGTCAATTGCGAGGGCCGCGCGCAGAGCTTCACGGCGGTCGCCCGCCCGCAGGGCGATACCCGGCCGGGCTGGAAGGTGTTGCGCGTGCTCGGCAATCTCCTCGAACTCGAGGGCTTCGCCTACAACGACTCCGATGCCGTGCGCGCCGAGGCGCTGCCCGGCGACCCTGCCGGCAGGCTCGACAACGCCGTCGAAGGCGTCGTCGTCTCGGCCGCCAGCGTTGCGGCCGGAGCGCTGGAGCGGGTGGCCGACGTGCCGATCCACTTCGCCGACCCGCTGGTGCGGCGTTCGCCCGCGCTGCAGAAGACCCGGGACGCCGCCCCGCCGACCGCGCGCCTTGCGCCCGAGACCCTCAAGTCGCTCGGCATCGCCGCCGGTGACAAGGTGCATGTCGTGCAGGGCGCCGGCCGCGCCGAACTGCTCGCGGTGGCCGATGAGGGCCTTGCCGAAGGCTGCGTGCGCGTCGCTGCAGCGCATCCCTCGACCGCCTCGCTCGGTGCGATGGGCGGCGAACTCAGCGTGGAGCGTGCCTGATGGAATCGATGCTGCAACCCGTTGCCGAGTTCTTCGGCCCGAGCTGGCCGGCGGTGTGGACCCTCGCCAAGATCGTCGCGATCATCGCGCCGCTGATGATCTGCGTGGCCTACCTGACCCTGGCCGAGCGCAAGGTGATCGGCTACATGCAGGTCCGCATAGGCCCGAATCGGGTCGGGCCGAAGGGTCTGCTGCAGCCGATCGCCGACGGCGTGAAGCTGCTGTTCAAGGAAATCATCGTCCCCAGCGGCGCGAACAAGGGGCTCTTCATCCTCGGGCCGATCCTCGCGATCGCGCCTTCGCTCGCGGCATGGGCCGTGGTGCCCTTCGACGACGGCATGGTGCTGGCGAACGTCAATGCGGGCGTCCTCTTCCTGCTGGCGATCACCTCGATGGAGGTCTACGGCGTCATCGTCGCCGGATGGGCGTCGAACTCGAAGTACCCCTTCCTCGGTGCGATGCGGGCCGCGGCACAGATGGTGTCCTACGAGGTGTCGATGGGCTTCGCCCTGATCTGCGTGCTGCTGATCTCCGCCAGCCTGAACCTCACCGACATCGTGACCTCGCAGGGCCAGGGGCGCTTCCACGACATGGGACTGTCCTTCCTGTCGTGGAACTGGCTGCCGCTGCTGCCGATGTTCGTCGTATTCGTGATCTCGGGCATCGCCGAGACCAACCGCGCGCCGTTCGACGTCGTCGAGGGTGAAGCGGAGGTGGTCGCCGGGCACATGGTCGAGTACTCGGGCATGACCTTCGCGCTGTTCTTCCTCGCCGAATACGCGAACATGATCCTGGTGTCGATCATCACCTCGCTGCTGTTCCTCGGCGGCTGGCTGTCGCCGGTCGGCTTCCTGCCCGACGGCTTCTTCTGGCTGGCGCTGAAGACGGCGTTCATCCTGCTGCTTTTCCTGTGGGCGCGTGCCACCTTCCCGCGTTTCCGCTACGACCACATCATGCGACTGGGCTGGAAGGTATTCATCCCGGTCACCCTGGTGTGGGTGTTTGTGGTGGCGGTGTGGATGATGTCGCCGCTGTCGATCTGGAAGTGAGGTTTTGACCATGGGTGCCAAGGATTTCATCGGTAGCCTGTTCCTCAAGGAACTGGTAAAGGGCATGGCCCTGACCGGGAGACATTTCTTCCAGCGCAAGATCACCGTGCAGTTCCCGGAAGAAAAGACGCCGCAGAGCAACCGTTTTCGCGGACTGCACGCGCTGCGGCGCTACCCGAACGGCGAGGAGCGCTGCATCGCGTGCAAGCTGTGCGAGGCGGTCTGCCCGGCGCTGGCGATCACCATCGAATCGGAGCAGCGTGACGACGGCTCGCGCCGCACGACGCGCTACGACATCGACCTGACCAAGTGCATCTTCTGCGGCTTCTGCGA
>JBFGUQ010000199.1:0-5408 GCA_041565515.1 Rhodocyclaceae bacterium
CTGATCCGCTGAGAGGCGGCCATAGCCCTTGCCTGCGGGCGCCCATAGCGGCGCCCGTTGCGCTTTTTGCGGCAAAATAGGCTTCATCCGATCCAGACCTCGAGGGCATTCCGGAATCATGCAAGACACCGTCAATACCGCGCCAGGCAGCGTTGCAGCCGACAATCCGCTGCTCGACTTCTCGAATCTGCCGCGCTTCGCCGACATCCGGCCCGAGCATGTGGCCCCGGCCATCCGCAGCCTGCTGGACGAGAACCGCAAGCTGATCGAGCGCCTCACCACGGAGGCCGGCACGCCGACATGGGACGGCTTCGTCGCGCCGATGAACGAGGCCGGCGAGCGGCTCGGCCGCGCCTGGGGCGTGGTCGGGCACCTGCACAGCGTGATGGACGTGCCCGAGTGGCGCGAGGCCTACAACGCGATGCTGCCGGAAGTGTCGCGCTTCTCCGCCGAGGTCGGGCAGAACCTCGCCCTGTTCGAAAAGTACAAGGCCCTGCACGAGAGCGCCGAGTACGCGACCCTGTCGGCCACCCGCCAGCGCATCCTCGACCACGAGTTGCGCGACTTCCGCCTCTCCGGCGCCGAATTGCCGGACGACTTGAAGCCGCGCTTCAAGGACATCCAGGAAGAGCAGTCGGCGCTCGCGGCGAAGTTCTCCGAGAACCTGCTCGACGCGACCAACGCGCATGAGGAACTCGTGACCGACGAGGCCGACCTGGCGGGCATTCCGGAAGACGCGAAGGCGCTCGCCCACATGGCGGCCGAGGCCGAAGGCAAGCCCGGCTGGCGCTTCACCCTGCACATGCCCTCCTACCTGCCGGTGATGCAGTACGCCGACAACCGCGCGCTGCGCGAGCGCATGTACCGCGCCTATGCCACCCGCGCCTCCGAACAGGGCAACCCGGAGTGGGACAACGGCCCGCTGATCGGCCGCATCCTCGCGCTGCGTGCCGAAGAGGCCAGGATTCTCGGCTACGGCAACTTCGCCGAGGTGTCGATGGTGCCGAAGATGGCCGAGTCGCCCGAGCAGGTGCTCGGCTTCCTGCACGAACTCGCGGCCAAGGCCAAGCCCTTCGCCGAACGCGACCTCGACGAACTGAAGGCCTTCGCGCGCGACGAACTCGGCCTCGACCCCTTGCAGCCATGGGACGTCGCCTACGCCTCGGAGAAGCTGCGCCACACGCGCTACGACTACTCCGACCAGGAGGTGAAACAATACTTTCCCGAGCCGAAGGTGCTCGACGGCCTGTTCGGCGTCATCCGCGCGCTCTACGGCGTGGACATCCTGGCCGACGAGGCCCCGCGCTGGCACGCAGATACGCGCTTCTACCGCATCGAGAAGGAGGGCGAGCTCGTCGGCCACTTCTATCTCGACCTGCACGCCCGCCCGACCAAGCGCGGCGGCGCCTGGATGGACTCGGCGCGCAGCCGGCACCTCACCGCCACCGGCACCGAGACCCCGGTCGCCTACCTGGTGTGCAACTTCCCCGGCGCGGTGGGCGGCAAGCCCGCCACCTTCAGCCATGACGACGTGCTCACGCTGTTCCACGAGTGCGGCCACGGCCTGCACCACCTGCTCACCCGGGTCGACGATCTCGCGGTGTCGGGCATCCATGGCGTCGAGTGGGATGCAGTGGAACTGCCGAGCCAGTTCATGGAGAACTTCTGCTGGGAGTGGGACGTGCTGTGCGGCATGACCGCCCACGCCGACACCGGCGAGCCGCTGCCGCGCGCGCTCTATGACAAGATGATCGCGGCGAAGAATTTCCAGAGCGGCATGCAGACGGTGCGCCAGCTCGAATTCTCGATGTTCGACCTGCGCATCCACAGCGAGCTCGACGCCAGCACCGGCCCGGTCCCGATCGAGCGCGTGCTGTCGGTGCTCGACGACGTGCGACGCGAGGTGGCCGTGCTCATTCCGCCCGCCTGGCATCGCTTTCCGCACAGCTTCTCGCACATCTTCGCCGGCGGCTATGCCGCGGGCTACTACAGCTACAAGTGGGCCGAGGTGCTGTCGGCCGATGCCTTCGAGGCCTTCGAGGAGGCCGGCAGCGGCAGGGGCAGCCTGCTCGACGCCGAGACGGGTGCACGCTTCTGGCGCGAGATCCTCGCCGTCGGCGGCAGTCGTCCGGCGCTCGAATCGTTCAAGGCCTTCCGCGGCCGCGAACCGCGGGTCGATGCGCTGCTGCGTCACAACGGCATGGTGAGCGCATGAGCCGCCCCAAACACATGCGCGGCGGCCGAGTCGCGCTCGCCATGCTGGTTTTCGCGCTCGGCGGCGCAGCGGTCGCCGAGGACACCTACCGCTGGGTGGACGAGCGCGGCCAGGTGAACTTCTCCGACCTGCCGCCGCCGCCCGGCGCGCGCCAGGTCGAGATCATCCGCGGCGCCTCGGGTCCCGCCGACACCGCCCTCGCCTACAGCGTGCGCAAGGCGGCGGCGGATTTCCCGGTCACGCTCTACACCGGCAAGGACTGTGGCGAGCCCTGCGCCCTGGGCCGCGACCTGCTGGCCAGGCGCGGCATCCCCTTCAGCGAGAAGGAGATCGTGACCGAGGAGGACCTCGCCGCCTACCGCGCGCGCTTCGGCACACCGGACGAAGTGCCGGCGATCGCGGTCGGCAGCCAGACGATGAAGGGCTTCGAGGCCGGCCGCTGGGGCAGCATGCTCGACGATGCCGGCTACCCGAAGACGCCGATCCCGCCGCGCTGAGCGGTCCGCGGGTGGCGCCCGGGCTACAATGCGCCCGCCCCCTTGCGCCCGAGCAACCCGATGAAGATCGCCACCTGGAATGTAAACTCCCTCAAGGTCCGCCTGCCACAGGTCCTCGACTGGCTCGCCGAACACCGGCCCGACGCCCTGTGCCTGCAGGAACTGAAGATGGAGGACAAGGCCTTCCCGGTCGACGCACTCGAGGCGGCCGGGTATCGCGCCGTCTTCAATGGCCAGAAGACCTACAACGGCGTCGCCATCCTCAGCCCCAGGGCGCTGGACGAATCCGCAGCCGCGGTGGTGCGCGACATCCCCGGCTTCGCCGACGAACAGAAGCGCATCATCGCCGCCACCGTCGATGGCGTGCGCGTGATCTGCGGCTACTTCCCCAATGGCCAGGCGGTGGGCTCGGACAAGTTCGAGTACAAGCTGCGCTGGCTCGCCGCGCTGACCGGCTGGCTGCACGACGAGATGAAGGCGCATGAACGCCTGGTGCTGACGGGCGACTTCAACATCGCGCCGGAGGATCGTGACGCCCACCCCGACTGGAAGGACGAGATCCACGTCTCGCCGCCGGAGCGCGCCGCCTTCGCCGCCCTGCTCGAACTCGGCCTGGTCGATGCGTTCCGCCTGTTCGAGCAGCCCGAGCGCAGCTTCTCGTGGTGGGACTACCGGATGATGGCGTTTCGCCGCAACTTCGGCCTGCGCATCGACCACGTCCTCGTCTCGCCGGCGCTGCGCGATGCCTGCCGCAGCTGCACCATCGACAAGGCCCCGCGGCGACTGGAGCGCCCCTCGGACCATGCGCCGGTGGTGCTGGAGATGGCGCAGTGAGCCAGCAGCCCGACCCCGCCCGGCTCGACGCCTGCTATCCGGTCATCGGTGGCCTGCCCGCCGCGGCGCACGAGCGTGTGTTGCGGTCGGCACGCTGGATGCACGTCCCTGCCGGCACCCTGATCTTCGACGATCGCCAGGCCTGCGAGGGCTTTCCCTTCGTCGTCGAGGGCTCGATCCGGGTCAGCAAGTGTGCGCCCAGCGGTCGCGAGCTGCCGCTGTACCGCGTCGGCGCCGGCGAGACCTGCATCATCTCCTCGTCGTGTCTGCTGGGGCACGAGGATTACAACGCCCGCGGCGTCACCGAGTCCGACACCTTGCTGGTGCTGCTGCCCAGGACGACCTTCGATGCGCTGCTGGCCGACCCGGCCTTCCGCGACTTCGTCTTCCACCTCTTCGCCGAGCGTATCGCCGACCTCATGCAGCTCATCGAAGAGGTCGCCTTCCGCAAGCTCGACCAGCGCCTCGCCGCGCTGCTGTTGGGCAAGGGGCACACGCTACGGGTGACGCACCAGCACCTCGCCGACGAGCTGGGCAGCGTGCGCGAGATCGTCAGCCGGCTGCTCAAGGGCTTCGCCGACCAGGGGCTGGTGAAGCTGTCGCGCGAGCAGATCGAGATCCTCGACGCCGCCGGCCTGCGCCGGGTGGCGTCGGGCGCCGGCCACTGAGGCGCCGCTCGCGACCGGCGGCCCTCGGCTATGTAACCCCGGTTACAGACCCGGGTACGTCCGGCGTGCTCAAATCGAGCCACTTTCACATCCTCAGAGGAGAACGAGATGAAGACGAATGTGGGTTCGATCGACAAGATCCTGCGCATCGTGGCCGGCATTGCGCTGATCGCCTGGGCACTGACCGGCGGCCCGGTATGGGCGTGGATCGGCGTCGTGCCGCTGGCCACCGGGCTGCTCGGCTCGTGCCCGGCCTATTCGCTGCTGGGCATCAGCACCTGCCCGATGAAGAAGCAGTAGGCCGCCGCAGTGGTGGAATGAAGAAAGCCGGGGTAGCCCGGCTTTCTTTCGTTCGTGCGCGGCTGAAGGCGGGCTTGCTAAGCCCGTCCGGCGCAATGATTGGCGATGGCGATGAACTCGCCGAGCGACAGCTTCTCGCCGCGCAGGCCCGAGTCCAGGCCGAGGGCGGCAAAGTCCGCCTCGTCCATGAAATCGCGCAAGGTGTTCCTGAGCGTCTTGCGCCGCTGGCCAAAAGCGGCGCTGACGATGCGGCCGAACAAGTCCTCGTCGTTCGCCGCGAGTCGATCCGGCGGCAGCGGCGCCATGCGCACGATGCTCGACATCACCTTCGGCGCCGGACGGAAAGCGCCAGGCGGCACGTCGAACATCCTTCCCATGCGGAAGCGGTACTGCAGCATCACCGACAGGCGCCCGTACTCCTCGGTGCCCGGCCCGGCCACCATGCGCATCACCACTTCCTTCTGCAGCATGAAGGTCATGTCCTTGACCGCATCGGCGAAGCCGGCGAGGTGGAACAGGATCGGGGTCGAGATGTTGTACGGCAGGTTGCCGACGATGCGCAAGGGCGAGCCGAGCGTGGCGAAGTCGAACTTCAGCGCGTCGCCTTCGTGGATGGTGAGCTGGGCGGGCGAATAGCGTTCGCGCAGACGGGCGATCAGGTCGCGGTCGATCTCGACCACGTGCAGGTGCCCCAGGCGCTCGATCAGCGGCGCCGTCATCGCGCCCAGGCCGGGACCGATCTCGACCATCGTCTCGCCTGCCTGCGGGCGGATCGCATCGACGATGCGGCGGATGATGTTCGGGTCGGAAAGGAAGTTCTGGCCGAAGCGCTTGCGCGCGCGGTGGCCGTCGGTGGAATGGTCTTCCATGGGTCCTCGTTCAGGCCCGCCCGGC
>JBFGUQ010000200.1:0-5392 GCA_041565515.1 Rhodocyclaceae bacterium
CCGGAGGCGCAAGAGACCTATCGCGCGTCGGCCGACTGCACGCGCGGCCGCATCACGCCGGTCGACGGCAACACCTACACGCTCGCCGGGCGCTGGGACAACAGCGACATCGGCGGCGGGCGCACGCGCTGGCGCGACGCCGGCGGGCGCATCGTCGGCCGCGACAATGCCAGCGGCGGCCTCGGCATCTCGCAGCAATGGGAGGTGCTTTGCCCCGAGAAGGCGAGCCCGCCGGCGGCCCGGCGTGCGCCCGCGCCGCCGGCCGCGGTGCCGCAGGCCGTTCCCGCCCCGATTGCGCGAAGCCAGTATGCCGTGGGCGAGGTGGTCTATGCGCGCTACGGCCCGGCCTGGATGCGCGGCAGGATCACGAAGATCCGCCAGGTAACGGGCGCCCGGGGCCCGGAACTGGCCTACGAGGTCAGGCTCGACAACGGCGAGCGCGGCGTGCTGCCGACCCACATGATGCGCAAGGCCCCCTGAGAGCCCGGACCTGCGCAGGCAGAGGACGAAAAAAATCCCGCCGTGGCGGGATTCTTGCCTGCGCTGCGGCGCGGAATCGCCTCAGCGCGAACCGCGTTCGCGGCGATCGCCGTAGCCGCCGCGATCGCCGCGGCCGGAAGGCTGCGCATCGCGGCCATAGCCAACCGCACCGCGGCGGCTATCGCCACCGGGACGGCCATAGCCACCGCCATTGCCGAAGCGACGGCCGGCGCTCGCGGGACGCGGGCCCGAAGGCTTGCGCGGCGACGGCTCCATGCCGGCGATGGTATGGACCTCCAGGCGACCGCCGGTGAAGCGCTCGATGGCGCGGATCAGGCCGGTTTCGCGCGGGCCCGAAAGGGTGATGGCGATGCCGTCGCGACCGGCACGGCCGGTGCGACCGATGCGGTGAACGTAGTCCTCGGCCTGGCGCGGCGGGTCGAAGTTGATGACATGGCTGATGCCGGCAACGTCGATGCCGCGAGCGGCGACATCGGTCGCCACGAGCACGCCGATGCGGCCCTGGCGCAGGCGATCGAGGGTGCGGTTGCGCTGGGTCTGGTGCATGTCGCCGTGCAGGGCGGCGGCAGAGAAGCCCTTTTCCTGCAGGCTCAGCGAGAGTTCGTCCGCGCTGCGCTTGGTGGCGGTAAACACCACGGCCTGCTGCAGGTTCTCGGTACCCAGCAGGGCTTCGAGCAGGCGGTTCTTGTGGCCCATGTCGTCGGCGAACATCAGGCGCTGCTCGATGTTGCCGCGGTCCTCCTTGGCGACCTCGATCTCGATGCGCTGGGGGTCGCGGGTGAGGCGCTGCGCGAGCTTGCCGACCACGCCGTCGAGGGTGGCGGAAAACAGCAGCGTCTGGCGCTTGGCCGGGGTGGCGGCGACGATGGTGTCGATGTCCTCGGCAAAACCCATGTCGAGCATGCGATCGGCCTCGTCGAGGATCAGCACCTCGATGTCGGACAGGCGGATCTTGCGGCGATTCAGGTGATCGAGCAGGCGGCCCGGGGTGGCGACGACGACGTCGGGGTGGCGCTGCAGCTGCTTCACCTGGGCAAAGAACGGGGCGCCGCCGACGAGGCAGGCGGTATTGAGCCAGCGCAGCGCCTTGCCGTAGGTCTGCACCGCCTTCTCGACCTGCTGGGCGAGTTCGCGCGTCGGGGTGAGCACGAGCACGCGCGGGCCGGAACCGTGCGCGGAGCGGCGGTCGATGAGCCGGTGCAGCGAGGGCAGCGTGAACGCGGCGGTCTTGCCGCTGCCGGTGTGGCTCGACACCAGCAGGTCCGTGCCGACGATGGCGGCGGGAATCGCCAGCATCTGCACCGGGGTGGGCGTGGTGTAGCCGGTCTGTTCGATGGCTTTTTGCAGTTCTTCGGCAAGGCCGAGGCTCTGGAACGTCATGTGTTTCTTCCTGTCTTTCTGGCCGGCTTGTGGCCGGACGGGTTGGGACCCGCGAGATCGGGTCGCAAGGCATCGCGCTGCCCCGGCGTCGCGGATGGGCGAAGCCGGGCGCATCAGGCGGATCGCAAGGCGACAAGCGCGCGATGGGCGTGGGCCGGTCGATCGGCGATAGCCGGGGTCGACCGCGCATCGGCACCAACCGGTTGTCACGATGCCAGACGATCGGAAGAACGAATGGAGTTCGGCGGGAGGTCGGGGGCGATGGGGCTGTGGTTACAGTCCCTCGGGCCGGGTCGGCGGACATCCTGTTCCGCGCTTCGAACCACTATGGCCCTGCTGCTGCATTGCACAACGACGGCGAGTATAAAGGGTTTTCCGCAGATTGTCGCCAGCGACCTGCAGAAATCTCTGATACAAAACGGAAAAGCGGGCCGGCGCCGCATGGCGCCGACCCGCTTTCGAGGCGGGAGTCCGCGAATTACTTGCCGTTGACCTGGGCCTTCAGCGTGGCGCCAGCGGCGAACTTGGGCACGCTGGACGCGGCGATCTTGATCGTGGCGCCGGTCTGCGGGTTGCGACCGGTGCGGGCGGCGCGCTTCGACACTTCGAACGAGCCGAAACCGGTGAAAGCCACCTTCTCGCCAGCAGCGAGTTGCTCGGAGATGATTTCGAGCACGGCAGACAGGGCACGATCGGCCTGAGCGCGGGAAACATCTATACGGTCGGCCAGGGACTCGACGAATTCACCTTTATTCATGCTTTTCCTCAATTGGTGTGTGGTGTGAAGTTTGAAATCCGCATCTACCCGGCGGATTCTAGCACCGTCGCGGCATTCGGAGCGTAACCTAACATCCCGATGGTGACGTGTGGCATAAAACACGACGCAGTCCGGCGACCCCGTCCCGGCCGGCGGTGCAGGGCGCTCGGCGACGCCGCGATCGCCAACCCGCCCGCGGGTTCCGGCGCCCGGCGCGGGCGCCCAGGGCAAGAGGCGCCCTCCCGGCAGGCAGCGCATCGCCCCCTTCTTCAGTCGTCCCGGTAGGGCCCCGCGCCGAGGCCGATCGGCGCCGGCGCCGCCGCCACCAACCTGGAGAAGATGCGCTGGAAGTCCTCGTGCGTACTCGCCTCGCCGCTGCCCCGCATGGGGTCGGCGTTGCTCCGGAAGCCCGCGTTCGCCGCGGCCCAGTCCTCGTCGGTGAAGTGCTTGCGCACCAGCGGCAGGATTGCGCGCTCCTCGAGCATCATGTGCTTGCGATAGAACTCGGCAAAGGCCTCGAAGGCCTGCGAGAACTCCTCGAAGCCGCCCTCCGCGCCGCTGGCATACCGCTGCATCGCCGCCTCCAGCGCCTTGATGCGGGCGTCGCCGTGGGCATGCTCCTCCTCCAGATGGGCGATCGCGTCTGCGCCTTCGCTGGTGCGCTTCTTCAGCAGGGCGAAGATGTACTGGTCTTCCTTCGGATGATGGCGCTTCTCCGGGTAGGCATCGAGGTAATGCACCATCGCCCGCAGCAGGCCGAAGTCGGGTTCGAGCCTGCCGTGGCCGATCTCCTTCAGCATGTAGCGAATGGCGTGGAGAATGCCGGCGAGCGACTGGTGCTCGTCCTGAATGATGTGCAGCGCTTCCATGCTTCGTTCCCCCTCTCATGCCGGCGACACGCGCCGGGGTTCGCGCGGGACGGGTTTGCACCCGCCTTGCGCACCTGACAGATCATCTCGGCCCGCGGTCGGCTCGAACCGACGCTACGAACCCTTGCCGCCTGCGCAGGGCGGGCGTCTGCCCGCCAGCCGCGCTCAGGTCGACAACATCGCCTGGTGCTTGCCGCCCAGGCCGAGGTAGGCCTCGATCACCCGCGGGTCGTCGGCGAGCTCGTGCGCCGGGCCCTGCATCGCGATCTCGCCGGTCTCGAGCACGTAGGCGTAGTCGGCCACCTGCAGCGCCGCACGCGCGTTCTGCTCGACCAGCAGGATCGACACCCCTCTTCGCCTCAGCTCGGAGATGATGCGGAAGATCTCGCGCACGATCAGCGGCGCCAGGCCCAGGCTCGGCTCGTCGAGCATCAACAGCTTCGGCTTGGCCATCAGCGCGCGCCCTACCGCCAGCATCTGGCGCTCGCCGCCCGAGAGCGTGCCCGCCAGCTGCGCGCGGCGCTCCTTCAGGCGCGGGAACAGGTGATAGACCTCCTCCATCGTCTGCGCGTGGTCGCGCTGGCCGGAGCGGTAGCGCTGGAAGGCGCCGAGCACGAGGTTGTCCTCCACCGTCATCTCGCCGAACAGCTCGCGCTTCTCCGGCACCAGGTTCATGCCGCGCGCGACCATGCGCTCGACCTCGGGCACGATCTCCACCGTGCCGTCGAAGGCGACCTCGCCCTTCGAGCCCAGCACCCCCATGATGGCCGACAGCATCGTCGTCTTGCCCGCGCCGTTGGGGCCGATCACGGTCACGATCTGGCCCTCGCCGACGGTGAGCTCGGCATTGGTGAGCGCCTCGACCTTGCCGTAGGACACGCACAGGCCCTTCACCTCGAGCACGCTCTTTGCCACCGTATTCGTCTGTGGTGCAGGCGTCGCCGTCCCCATCTCGCCTGCCATCTCGGTTGCCATCACTCCACCCCTCCCAGATAGGCCTCGAGCACCGCCGGGTCCTTTTGCACGTCCTCGGGCAGGCCCTCGGCGATCTTTTCGCCGAACTCCATCACCACCACCCGATCGACCAGGCCCATGACGAAGTCCATGTCGTGCTCGACGAGCAGGATCGCCATGCCCTCTGCACGCAGCTTCTTCAGCAGCTCCGCCAGCGCCTGCTTCTCCTTGAAGCGCAGGCCCGCCGCCGGCTCGTCGAGCAACAGCAGGCAGGGGTCGGAGGTGAGGGCGCGGGCGATCTCGAGAATGCGCTGCTGGCCCAGGGCAAGGGCCCCCGCCTCTTCGTACATGTGCTCGGCCAGGCCGACGCGCTCGATCTGGCGCGCCGCCTCGGCCAGCAGCTGGGCCTCCTGGCCGCGCTCCATGCGCCAGGCCGCCTCGAGCACGCCCTTGTCGCCCCTGAGGTGGGCGCCGATGGCGACGTTCTCGAGCACGCTCATGGTCGGCAGCAGCTTCACGTGCTGGAAGGTGCGGCTCATGCCCATGCGGGCGATCTCGCGCGAATCGTGTCCGGCCACCGGCTTGCCGAGGAACAGCACCTCGCCAGAGGTCGGGGTATCGACGCCCGAGATCTGGTTGAACATCGTGCTCTTGCCCGCGCCGTTGGGGCCGATCAGCGCCAGGATCTCTCCCGCGTGCACGTCCAGGCTCATGTCGTTGTTGGCTACCAGGCCGCCGAACTTGCGGGTGACGCCGCGCGCCTCGAGGATGCGCTCGCCCGCCTCGGGCAGGGTGCGTCGCGGCAGGGCCGGCGCGCTCGCGTCGATCGTCTTGCGCGCAAGCTTCACCGGGACGACGCGTGCGAGGATGGGCCACAGGCCGTCGCGGGCGCGCTGGAGCACGAGCACCATCATCAGGCCGAAGAAGATGA
>JBFGUQ010000201.1:0-5389 GCA_041565515.1 Rhodocyclaceae bacterium
AAGAGATCGCCGTTGTCGCAGAAGCGCTTGATCTGTACCGGCGTCCCCTCGACCAGCAGCACGTCGCCGAACTGAAGCTGGAAGTCGTCGCCGATGTCCTGGATCGATGCGTTCTTGCGGTGCACCGCGATCAGGTGGATGCCGTAGCGGGCGGCGAGATCCAGGTCGCGGATCGGCCGCTGCACGTAACGCGAAGTCTGGCCGACGATCGTCTCGACGATCACCAGGTCCCGACGACGAAGGGTTTCGAGATCGGCGCTGTCGGCGCCGGGCGCGCCGCGGCTGTGCAGGCCCACGAGGTCGGTGCTGCGCAGGTCCAGCATCGCACTGCTGCGGCTATGCACCACCAGGCGATCGCCGGACTCGAGTCGCGTGTCCGGCGCGGGTGCGGAAAATTCCCGGTCGCCGCGAAAGAGCCTGAGGACCTTGACCCCGCCATTGGAGAGCCGTGCTTCCCTCAGCGTACGCCCCGCCAGGCGGGAATCCTGCGGCACGAACAACTCGGTCATGAACAGGCGATCGCCGCTGCCGGTGAATTGCTGCGTGAGCGTTTCGCGCACCGGCAGGACGCGCTGGGCAAAGAAGAACATGAACGCACAGCCGGCGACAGCCATTACGGCGGCGGGCGCGGTGATCTCGAACATGCCGAAGGGCTTCAATCCCATGTCGCGCGCCACACCGTCGACCAGGATGTTGGTCGAGGTGCCGACCATGGTGACGAGGCCGCCGAGGATGGTCGCGTACGAAAGCGGGATGAGCAGCCGCGAGGGCGCGATATCGTAGCGGCTGCCAATGGCGATGACGGCGGGAATCATCACCATGACCAGCGGAGTGTTGTTGATGAATGGCGACACCAGCCCGCCGACCAGCAGCATCGCCAGCAGCAGGCGGCGTTCGCTGTGCCCGGCCATCGCACCCAGCCATTCGCCCAGGCGGTCGACGCATCCCGTCCGGCTCAATGCACCGCTGATGATGAACAGGCAGGCGATCGTGATCGGTGCGCTGTTGCTGAACACGCCGAGCACCTGCTTGGGCTCGAGCAGGCCGAGGGCAAGCAGCAGCGCCACGGCGCTCATCACCGCGACGTCGGCCTTGATCCATTCGCGCACGAAAGTCACGAACAGCACGACGAGGACGATGCCGACGATCAGGGCCTGGTGATTCTGGAAGATGGACATGAAGCGCTTCGCTGGGCGAGTTGAGGACGACCGTGAAACTACCCCAAGACACAAAGAACTCAAAAGAATATAAAGTTATCTTTTTATTCGCTTTTCACTCTTAACGCGCAAGCATGTTGCCGCCCGGCCTGCCCCCCGAACACGGCGCGATTGACCGCCTGCGGCCAAGCGCTTAGCGTCCCGGGGATCCGCCCGCCAAGATCCCTGCGCACGAACCCACCGATGCCCCCGCACCCCCCACCCCGTCAGCTCACCGCGCTGACCATTGCCTACTACGACACGGCCGCAGAACGGTTCCGCGAGGGCACGCGCGACCACGACGTCAGCCAGAACACCGACGCCCTGCTGGACGCCATCGAGGGCGAACCGCCCTACGTCATCCTGGATTTCGGTTGTGGCCCCGGGCGCGATCTTCGTCGCTTCCGCGCGCTCGGCCACGAGGCGCTGGGCCTGGACGGCGCGCAGGCCTTCGTCCGCATGGCGCGTGCGGAGAGCGGCTGCGAAGTCCTGCATCAGGACTTCATCGCGCTCGACCTGCCCGCTGCCCGTTTCGACGGCGTATTCGCGAACGCCTCGCTCTTCCATGTCCCGCGGCCGGTCCTGCCTGCCGTCCTGCGCACGCTGCACGACTGCCTCAAGCCGGGCGGCGTCCTGTTCTGCTCCAACCCGCGCGGCGACAACCAGGAAGGCTTCCACGGCGAGCGTTATGCTTGCTTCTACGATCTGGACACCTGGCGCGACTACGTCACGGCGGCGGGCTTTGCCGAGTTGCGCCACTACTTCCGGCCAGCCGGCCTGCCGCGGGACCAGCAGCCCTGGCTCGCGACGGTCTGGCGAAAGCCCCGGGGCGATACGGCCCCTTGCGCCTAGGACTTGTCCGCCGTGGCGATCCGACGGCATCCTGCCCTGTCCCTACTCCTCCTGAACGACTGAGCGACCATGATGAAACAATACGACTACCTGGTAATCGGAGGCGGCAGCGGCGGCGTCGCCACGGCGCGGCGCGCGGCGGAATACGGCGCCCGCGTGGTGCTGTTCGAGGCCGGCCGCCTTGGCGGCACCTGCGTGAACGTGGGCTGCGTGCCCAAGAAGGTGATGTGGTACGCAGCCGGCATGGCCGCGACACTGCGCGAGGCCGCCGGCTACGGCTTTTCGCTACCGCCGCACGGGTTCGACTGGCGCATCCTCAAGCAGCGCCGCGACGCCTACATCCTGCGGCTCAACGGCATCTACCAAGGCATGCTCGAGAAGGCCGGGGTGGAACTGGTGCGCGGCTTCGCCCGATTCGTCGATGCGCACACCGTCGAGGTCGACGGCAAGCGCTTCAGCGCCCCGCACATCGTCGTCGCGACCGGTGGGCGCCCCGAGATCCCGGACATTCCCGGCGCGGAGCTGGGCATCAGTTCGGACGGGTTCTTCGAACTCGAGCAGCAACCCCGCCGTGTTGCGGTCGTTGGCAGCGGCTACATCGCGGTCGAACTCGCCGGCGTGTTCAACGCCCTCGGCAGCCAGGTGAGCATGCTGGTGCGCAAGGAACATCTGCTGCGCCCCTTCGATCCGATGATTCGCGAGGAGTTGATGAGTCAGATGCAGGCGGACGGGGTCGAGCTGAAGCAACGCACCCAGGCAAGGGCGATCGAGCGCGCTGCCGACGGCACCCTGCGTGTTCTGTGCGACGACGACAGTGAATTGACGGTCGACTGCCTGGTGTGGGCCGTCGGTCGCGCGCCCAACACCGATCGGCTGAACCTCGCTGCCGCCGGCATCGCGCCGCAGGCGAAGGGGGTGATCGCGGTCGATGCCTTCCAGAACACAGGGACCCCGGGCGTCTACGCGCTCGGCGACATCATCGGCCAGGCCGAGCTCACGCCGGTCGCGATCGCTGCCGGGCGCAAGCTGGCCGCACGGCTGTTTCGTGGCGAGGCCGACAGCAAGCTCGACTACGACTGCATTCCGACGGTGATCTTCAGCCACCCCCCGATCGGCACCGTCGGCCTGACCGAGGACGAGGCCCGCCGCGCCCATGACGACGTGAGGGTCTACACCAGCCGTTTCACCTCGATGGCACACGCGCTCTCCGAGCACCGCCCACGCACGGCGATGAAGCTGGTCTGTGCCGGTGCGGACGAGCGCATCGTCGGCGCCCACGTCATCGGCGACGGCGCGGACGAGATGCTGCAGGGCTTCGCCGTGGCGGTGAAGATGGGCGCGACCAAGGCCGACTTCGACAACACGATGGCGATTCATCCGACCAGTGCGGAAGAATTCGTGACGATGCGTTGACCGGAGCGCGGACGATGACGATGAGCTATGAGCAGTACCTCGACGAGGTCACGACCCTGATCTACGAACGCCACGACCTCAGCGAGAAGGCGGCGATCAGGATCGTGATGCTCGCGCAGGCCGACGAGTTCTTCAGCGGCCACGACGACGAACCCTCGATCCGCACGCAGGCGCGTGCCGAACAGGACGCCGAGACCGTGTTCCGCAAGTACGCCAAGCGCGGACCCTGAGTGCGGAATCGCCGTGCGCCGGGGTGACGCTCGCGCCGACTCGCGGGCACCCTTGGGCCTCGGCGCGGTCTACGTTCTGCGACGGCCGCATCACCGGGTCCGGCTCGTCCGGGCACAACAAGAAATCGATATTCCGCAGGGAGCAACAGGCGCACAAGGAGATCACCATGACCCTCCATGACCTGCCGAAGATGCTTTACTCGTACTCGGAAGGATGGCCCGAGCTGATACGGATTCACCCCTCGGTCGCACGCATGTTCGCACTCTACGTGATGCCGATGTCGTTGATTCCGCCCGCGATGTTCGTCTATTCGATCTCGGTCAATCCCGGCACCGTCTTCCCCGAGCTGGTTCCGCACATGTCCGGCTTCGAAGCCCTCGTCATCGCGATCGCGTTCTACCTGGCGCAACTCGCGATGGTGCCGCTGATGGCATCGATCATCCAGCAGATGGGCGACGTGGTCGGCGTGAAGCCGGATTATCACGACGCCTTCGTGCTGGCGGCGGTCGCGCCGACACCATTGTGGCTGGCAGCGCTCGCGCTGTTCGTCCCGTCCTTGTGGGTGTCCGGGGTCGTTCTGGCGGTGGCATGGGTTGCTTCGGCGGCCCTGATCTACCACGGCGTGCTGCCGCTGTTCAGGATCGACGACAAGAGCAAGGCGCGCCTGATGGGCAGCTTCGTGTTGATGGCCGGCGTGATCGGCTGGATCGCGCTGATGGTCGTCCTCGCGCTAGCGCTCAGCATGATAATGGGCCTGCGCTGACGCCCTTGTTCTGGTCTGCCAGCGGACTGCGCACGAACCGGAACTCGCGCCGGGCGGCGCGCGCCGCACGCGGCCTGCAGCGCGCCGCTCGCCTGCCGTCAGTTGCCGGAGCAGCAACCGTGTCCGCCGCCGCCGCAACCACCGGTGGCAGCCGGCGCGGTGTGCGACTGCAGGCTGATGGTGAAATCGATGACGATGTTTCCGGCCTCACGCTCGACGTATTCGATGCCGACCTGATCGCCGTATCGCTGCTGGATCTGTCCGAGCAGGGGCAAGGGGTCGTGGTCGTTGATGAAGCGCATCGTTTCGCCGTCTTCGAGCGACTCGAGGGCGCCGAAGATGGCGGCGTGGCGGAAGCGCTTGGCCACGCCGCGCGCGTCGAAGGGATAGGCGGTAGTGTCGAACATCGTGCTTTCTTCCATGGAACGGTTGATCGAAATGGCGGACGCGCCCGGCGGCCCGCGAGTGCAGCGTCGCAATCCTAGGAGTCCGCGCCCGGAAAAACCTTGAGGCAGAGCAAGATCCGCCGAGCGGCGGGCATCGGGGCGTGGGCGCTGTTAAAGTGTTGCCCAAGCAATCGGCATCACCCTCCCCGGAGCAACACCATGATCGCGTCCCTGCTGCGCCGCCATGCCGGCGTCCTCGCCCTTGCCCTGTTTCTCGGCCTGTCGGGCTGTGGATACAACGATTTCCAGCGCCTCGACGAGCAGACGAAATCGGCCTGGGCGGAGGTTCTGAACCAGTACCAGCGCCGCGCCGACCTCATTCCCAACCTCGTCGCCACGGTGAAGGGCGAGGCGAACTTCGAACAGGAAACGCTGACCCGCGTCATCGAGGCCCGGTCGCGCGCAACCGCCATCCAGGTCACGCCGGAGATGCTCGACGACCCGCAGGCGCTGCAGCGCTTCCAGCAGGCCCAGGGCGAACTCGGCGG
>JBFGUQ010000202.1:0-5370 GCA_041565515.1 Rhodocyclaceae bacterium
ACTGCCGCTTGCGCGGCAGCACCCTTCGCACCGAAGCACAAAGCCCTCGTCTCGGGAGCGCTTCGCACCGAAGCACAAAGCCCTTCCTTTCGGGAGCGCTTCGCACCGAAGCACGAAGCCCTCCTCTTCAGGAGGGGGACTTTGCCGCCTTGCGGCGGCGAAGCCCGGACAGCCATCGGCGGTCTGCTCTCTGTTGCACTTTCCGTCGCCTCACGGCGCCCGGCCGTTAGCCGGCATCCTGCTCTGCGGGGCCCGGACTTTCCTCCACGCACGACGAGGTGCGCAGCGACTGCCTGGCGAACTTCCC
Organism: Rhodocyclaceae bacterium; assembly: GCA_041565515.1. Lineage (GTDB taxonomy): Bacteria > Pseudomonadota > Gammaproteobacteria > Burkholderiales > Rhodocyclaceae > Thauera. The sequence goes on from JBFGUQ010000202.1 coordinate 308, forward strand.
GCGACGGATTATACGCGCGCCGCTCAGTTGCCGGCGGCCGGGATGAAGGCCGGGGCGCCGTCCTTCAGGCGGAAGCTGCCCACGCGCGGTCCGGGCGCCTCGCCCTTGGCGTTGTCCCAGTCCTGGACAAGGCAGCGTTCGGTGCTGGCCAGATACCAGCGACCGCCCTGATGCAGTGCCCACAACTGGTCGCCGGCCTCGTAGATTTCCATCTCCTCGAGCGTCACCGCGCCGGGGTGGATGGCCACGCGCTTCTGGCACTGCGGCAGGCGCGAGGCCACCAGCGCCTGGTCGAGCTTGTCGTCCCACGGGAAGCCCTGCTCTCGAATCAGGATGAGCGCGTGCTGGCTGCCTTCGATCGGAAACGCGGTCGCGCTGTTCTCGCAGGCGGCGAGCAGCGGCAGCAGGCCCGCCAGAGCGAGCCTGCGCCCGACGCGGGCGGCACGTGAACATGGCTTCGACATCGATCGCATTGCTTCCCCGGGTCTCAGCTCACCAGCGTCCAGCCGACGCTCTCGCCCGCCCGCAGCGGAACCAGCGGATCGGCGCCGAGGTAATCGTAGGCCGCGGGCACTTCCCAGCTCTTGCGCTGCAACGTGATCCGGTCGGCGTTGGGCAGAAGGCCATAGAACGCAGCGCCGTTGAGGCTGGCAAAGGCCTCCAGGCGATCGAGCGCGCCTGCGGCATCGAAAGCCTCGGCATAGAGCTCGATTCCGGCATGCGCCGTGTAGCATCCCGCACAGCCGCAGTCGCTTTCCTTCGCGCGGCGGCTGTGCGGGGCGGAGTCGGTGCCGAGAAAGAAGCGCGGATTGCCCGACGTCACCGCTGCGATCAGGGCCTGGCGATGGGTGTCGCGCTTGAGCACCGGCAGGCAGTAGTGATGCGGCCGGATACCGCCGGCGAAGATGGCGTTGCGATTGAGCAGAAGGTGGTGCGCGGTGACGGTCGCGGCGACATGGGAGCTGGCCGCGCGCACGAACTGCGCCGCCTCCGACGTCGTGATGTGCTCGAACACGACGCGCAGCGCCGGGAAGCGGCGCACCAATGGCGACAGCACGCGCTCGATGAACACGCGCTCGCGGTCGAAGACGTCGACATCGGCGCCGGTCGCCTCGCCATGCACGCACAGCACCATGCCCAGTTCTTCCATGCGCTCGAGCACCGGATAGACCTTGTCGATTGCGGTCACGCCCGCATCCGAGTTCGTCGTGGCACCGGCCGGGTAGAGCTTCACTGCAATGATCTTGCCGCACGCCTTGGCGCGATCGATCTCGTCCGGCGGGAGGTTGTCGGTCAGGTACAGGCTCATCATCGGCTCGAAGCGCGTCCCCGGCACCGCCGCCAGAATGCGCTCGCGATATGCCAGCGCCTGCGCGGTGGTGGTGACCGGCGGCTTGAGGTTGGGCATGATCAGCGCCCGACCGAAGCGGGCCGCGGTGTGCGGCACGACCGTCGACAGCGCTTCGCCGTCGCGCACGTGCAGATGCCAGTCGTCGGGCCGGACAAGGGTGATGGATTGCATGATGCCGATTCCGTTGATCAAGACTGGGATTATAGGCGCTAGCGCCCGTCATAGCGCGCCGCCGCCCGCACGCCTGCCCGGCTCAATCCGCCTTGAGCTCCAGCGCCCGCGCATACAGCGCGTTCTTGGATTCACCGCTGATGTCTGCCGCCAGCCGGGCCGCGGCCTTGAGCGGCAGCTCACCCAGCAACAGCCCCAGGATGCGCTCGGCCTCGGCACTGAGACCGATCCGGGCCGGCGCACCCGCGAGCACGAGCACGAACTCGCCGCGGCTGCGGTTGGCATCGGCGGCAAACCAGGCTGCCGCCTCGCCCAGGGGCAGGCGCGCGATCTGCTCGTGCAGTTTGGTCATCTCGCGTGCGATCAGGATCTCGCGCCCGGCCCCGAACACCTGCGCCATGTCGGCGACGCATTCGACGATGCGGTGCGGCGCCTCGTAGAACACCAGCGCATCGGGCGCGTCGCGCAGGCCGGCGAGCACCGCGCAACGTGCGGCCGACTTCGCCGGCAGGAAGCCGACGAAGCGGAAACCCGCCTCGGCGAAGCCCGACACCGACAAGGCAGCCACCGCCGCACACGGCCCGGGAAGCGGCACGACCGGGTGGCCCGCCTCGCGCACTCGTGCGACCAGACGCGCGCCCGGATCCGACACCGCCGGCGTCCCGGCGTCGGTGACGAGGGCGACCTGCTGGCCGGCAGCAAGGAGGCCCACGAGCTGGCCGGCGGCGGCCTGCTCGTTGTGCTGATGGACGGCGACCATCCGCGTCCGGATGCCGCAGGCATCGAGCAGGCGCTGACTGTGCCGCGTGTCTTCGGCGGCGATCACGTCCACGGCGCCGAGCACCGCCAGCGCGCGCAGCGTGATGTCATGTAGGTTTCCGAGCGGCGTCGCCACCACATACAATGACGGTGTGCTGGAAAGGGGTGCTGACGGGAGGAGGAGCGGATCGGGCATGAACGGTCACGCACAGGCAGGAATGATAGAAGCGGAGCGGCCGCAGTGAGCGGCGCGAATGCGGGCAGGGGTGGCAAGCCGGCCGCCGGGCCCATTGTCGACGCGCCGCAGACACCGGCGCAAGCCCGCGGCCGTGCGGCGGAAGACCTGGCCGCGCAATACCTCGTCGCGCGCGGCCTGCGGCTGCTCGCGCGCAATGTGAGCTGCCGTGGCGGCGAAGTCGACCTGATTTGCCTCGATCGTGACAGCCTCGTGTTCGTCGAAGTGCGCCTGCGTCGCAATGGCCGCTTCGGCGGCGCGGCCGAGAGCATCACGGCAGCCAAGCGCCGCCGCGTGACCCTGGCGGCGCAATGGTGGCTGGGTGGCGCCGGTCGGCGCTGGGGCCAGCATCCCTGTCGCTTCGACGCCGTGCTCCTCGATGCCCTCGACGAAACCCGCATCGACTGGATCGCAGGCGCCTTCGATGTCGGCTGAACGCCCATGCTAGACTGCGGCGTCCGTGAGCACCACCACCCGAGAATGGACCTGATCGAACGCATCGCCCGCCAATTCGACGAGAATTCCCGCGCCAGCCACGATGCGCTCGAAATGCTGGCCGCGCCGATCGCAGGCGCGGTCGAGGTGATGACGCACTGCCTGCTCGACAATGGCCGGATCATCGCCTGCGGCAAGGACGATTCGGTTCCGATCGCGCGGCGCATCGCCGCCAAGCTGGTGCATGGTTTCGAGCTCGAGCGCCCGCCGCTCGCTGCCCTCGCCCTCGACAACGTCGGCATGGCCCCCGCCGCGGACACGAACGACCACGCCCAAACGCTCTCGCGCCAGATCCGGGCGATCGGCCAGCCGGGCGACGTGCTGCTGGCGATCTTCGCCGGCGACACCGATACGCCGTCGATCGTGGAGGCCGTTTCCGCCGCGCACGAGCGCGAGATGCACGTTGTCGCGCTGACCGGGCCGGCCGACGGCGGAGTCGGCGCGCTCCTCGCCGCCACCGACATCCATATCTGCGTTTGCGCCGAGCGCGCAGCGCGCATTCACGAGCTTCATGTGCTGATCGCGCATTGCCTGTGCGACGGCATCGATTGTCTACTTCTGGGAGTGCACGACTGATGACAAGCTTCAACCGGACGCGAACCATGACTCAGGCGCTGGCGCATGCCACCGCAACCCGTCCCCGCGACCCGCGCCGGCGCACGCTGCTCCTCGGGCTGCTCGCTGCGGGCACGCTGCCCTTGCTGCAGGGCTGCTTCCCGGTCGTTGCCACTGGGGTCGGCGCCGGCGCCGCGCTCGTGTCCGACCGCCGCACGAGCGGCACCTACGTCGAGGACGAAGGCATCGAGTGGAAGGTCGCGAGCCGGATCCGCGAGCGCTTCGGCGACGCCGTTCATGTGAACGTCACTTCGTACAACCGCAACGTGCTGCTCACCGGCGAGATCCCGAACGAGTCCGTGCGCGGCGAACTCGACCGCATCGTCGCCGGCGTCGAGCACGTGCGCGGGGTGATCAACGAGGTCGTCGTCGGCCCGCACTCGGCGCTCACCGCGCGTGGCAACGATGCGCTCATCACCTCGAACGTCAAGGCGCGCTTCGTCGATGCGCAACGCTTCTCGGCGCATCACGTCAAGGTCGTGACCGAAGCCAACGTCGTCTTCCTGCTCGGCATCGTCACCCGCGCCGAAGCCGACGCCGCCGCCGAGGTCGCCCGCACCAGCAAGGGCGTGCGCAAGGTGGTGCGGGTGTTCGAGTACATCAGCGAAGACGAAGCCCGCCGCATCGACAACCCGACCGGCGCGCGCAGGTAGGCACGGGCAGCACGCTCAGGCGGGGAGTGCGTCCAGCAGTTTCTGGTGCACCCCGCCGAAGCCGCCGTTGCTCATTACCAGGACATGGTCGCCCGGCCGCGCCTGCGCGACCACCGCCGCCACCAGGGCGTCGAGGGTTTCGAAGGTGCTCGCCCGTGCGCCCAGCGGCGTCAGCGCCTCGCCCGCATCCCAGCCGAGGCCGTTCGCGTAGCAGAACACCGCATCCGCCTCGGCCAGGCTCAGCGGCAACTGCGCTTTCATGACGCCGAGCTTCATCGTGTTCGAGCGCGGTTCGAGAACGGCGAGGATGCGCCCCTGCGGCTCGCGCCGGCGCAGGCCGCCCACCGTGAGGGCGATCGCCGTCGGATGATGGGCGAAGTCGTCGTACACCCGCACCCCGCCGACCGTGCCGCGCAGCTCCAGCCGACGCTTGATGCCGGCGAAACGCGCAAGGCTCGCGATCGACTGCGCCGGCATCACCCCGACGTGCCGCGCGGCGGCGATCGCGGCGAGCGCATTCTCGCGGTTGTGACTCCCCGCCAGCGGCATCTCCACGCGCCCCTCGGCCCGCTCGCCGAGCCGGAACACCGCCTCGGCGTCACGCACGCCCGGCGTCGCGGACCACTGCGCATCGTCGTTGAACCATTCGAGCTCGGACCAGCAACCGCGCTCGATGACGCGCTTCAGGCTGTCTTCGCGCGCATTGGCGATGACGCGGCCGGAAGCCGGGATCGTTCGCACAAGATGGTGAAACTGGGTCTCGATCGCCGCCAAGTCGGCGAAG
>JBFGUQ010000203.1:0-5370 GCA_041565515.1 Rhodocyclaceae bacterium
CCGAATGTTGTCTGCTGTGGATTGCGGGCGGGGGTCACTGCGGCGCCGTCGCGAGCGGCGCCTCGGCCTCGGCGACGCCGACCGCCTGCGGTTCGAGGCGCGCGATGGTGAGGCTGTCGTCATCGAAGTAGCGCTGCGCCACGGCGCGGACGTCCTCGGCGGTGACCGCGCGCAGTCCCTCGAGCAGGCGCTCCTCGTCGCGCCAGGACAGGCCGGCGGCTTCGAGGTAGCCGATCTCCATCGCCTGCCCCATCAGGGAGTCGCGCTTGTACACGCGGCCGGCCACCGCCTGCGTCTTGACCCGCGCCAGTTCCTCCGCGCTCACGCCCTCGTCGCGGATGCGCTGCACTTCGGCCCGCAGCGCGGTCTGGAGCTCCTCCACCGTCCTCCCCGGCGCCGGGACACCGTCGAGGTAGAACACCGAGGGCCCGCGCCCGGTGGCGTCGTAGCCGGCGCCGGCCGAAACGGCGAGCTGCGCGTCGCGCACCAGGCGACGGGTGAGGCGGGCACCGTCGTAGCCGTCCAGCACCGCGGCCAGCACCTGCAGCGCGTAGGCTTCGCGGTCGGCCGCGGGGTCGCGCAGCGCAGGCACGTGCCAGGCCAGCGCCAGGTAAGGCAGCTCGGCCGGGGCCTTGACCACCGCGCTGCGCGGGCCGCGCTGCTGCGGTTCGGCGGGGATGCGGCGCTCGGGCAGGGGCTCGGTCCGGATCGCGCCGTAGTGCTTCTGCGCCTGGGCGAAGACCGCCTGGTGATCGACGTCGCCCACCACCACCAGATAGGCGTTGTTCGGGGCGTACCAGCGCCGGTACCAGGTGCGCGCGTCCTCGGGCTTCATCGCGTCGAGGTCGGGCATCCAGCCGATCACCGGCCGGCGATAGGGGTGCGACACGAAGGCGCTGGCCATCAGCTGCTCGTATACCAGGGCGCGCGGCTGGTCGTCGGTGCGCAGTCGCCGCTCCTCCTTCACCACCTCGACCTCACGGGCGAAGTCCTCGTCGGTGAGGACCAGGTTCTGCATGCGGTCGGCCTCGAGCGCCATCATCTCGTCGAGACGGTCGGGGGGCACCTGCTGAAAGTAGGCGGTGTAGTCCTTGCTGGTGAAGGCGTTGTCGCGGCCGCCGACGGCGGCGACGCGCTTGTTGAATTCGCCCGGGCCGACGCTCTTCGTACCCTTGAACATCATGTGCTCGAGTACGTGGGCGACGCCGGACACGCCCTCGGGCTCGTCCATCGAGCCGCTGCGGTACCACACCATGTGCACCGCGGAGGGCGCGCGCCGGTCCTCCTTGACGATCACCTTCATGCCGTTCGCAAGCGTCGTCTCGAACGGGTTGGCAAGTGTGGCGGTAGAAACGAGGCTGGCGGCGGCGACGATTCCGCCGAGCGCGAGCGTGCGGGCAAGGGTCTGGCGAGGCATGGATAAGTCCTGCATCTGTTAGAATTCGCGGCGTTCCGCGAGCCGCCGGCAAATTGCCTTCGGCGCGCCGGGGAGCCGCATCTTAACGTGATCGGAAGCGGGTGCCCACGCCGTGCTGGTGCGCGGGGCGACCCGAAGCGATCTCTCTGACCCGAGCCTTCCATGTTTGGTTTCCTGAAGAAAAAACCCGCCAAGGCCGATGCCGGGCAGGCGGGCAAGCCGCCCGAAGAGGCGCACGAAGAAACGCCGCGCGTCGACGAGCAGCCGGTGGACGAGCAGGTCGTCGAGGAGCAAGTCGTCGAGGAGCAGGTCGTCGAAGCGCAAGTCGTCGAGCCACAATTCGTCGAACCGCCGCCGGCGGCCATCGTGCCGTCTGCGCCGGTGGCGAAGCGCTCGTGGGGCGAGCGGCTCAAGGCCGGCCTTTCCCGCACCCGCCAGCAGTTCGGCGGTGGGCTCGCCAGCCTGTTCGGCCGGCGAAAGATCGACGAGGAGCTGCTCGAGGAACTCGAATCCACGCTGCTGATGGCCGACTGCGGCGTCGAGGCGACGAGCCACCTGATCACCGCCCTGCGCACGCGCTGGAAGCGCGATCGGCTGGAGACCGCCGACCAGCTGCAGCAGGCCCTCGCCGATGGCCTGCACGGCATCGTCGCCCCGCTCGAGCAGCCGCTCGAGCTCGGCGCTCACTCGCCATTCATCATCATGATCGCGGGCGTCAATGGCTCGGGCAAGACGACCTCGATCGGCAAGCTGGCGAAGTATTTCCAGGCCCAGGGCAAGAGCGTGCTGCTGGCCGCGGGCGACACTTTCCGCGCCGCCGCGCGCGAGCAGCTGATGACCTGGGGCGAGCGCAACAATGTGACCGTGGTGGCCCAGCAGGGTGGCGACGCGGCGGCGGTGATCTTCGACGCGATCAACGCCGCGCGCGCGCGCAAGATCGACATCGTGCTCGCCGACACCGCGGGACGCCTGCCGACCCAGCTGCACCTGATGGAAGAGATCGCCAAGGTTCGCCGGGTGATCGCCAAGGCCGACCCCTCGGGGCCGCACGAGGTGCTGCTGGTGCTCGACGCCAACATCGGCCAGAACGCGCTCGCCCAGGTCAAGGCCTTCGACGCCGCGGTCGGCGTCACCGGCCTGGTGCTCACCAAGCTCGACGGCACCGCCAAGGGCGGGGTGGTGGCGGCGATCGCGCGCCAGAACCCGAAGCCGCTGCGCTTCATCGGCGTCGGCGAGGGCATCGACGACCTGCAGCCCTTCAAGGCGCGGGAGTTCGTCGATGCGCTGTTCGAGCCCCTGCCCGGGGCGAAGAAGGCAGGAACCGGCGAGCGCGCATGATCGTCTTCGAGGATGTCGCCAGGCGCTACGCGGGGGGCTACACGGCGCTCGCCGGCGTGAGCTTCGAGATTCGCCACGGCGAGCTGGTGGTGCTGTCGGGCCACTCCGGCGCCGGCAAGAGCACGCTGCTCAAGCTGATCCCGGTGATCGAGCGGCCCACCGCCGGACGCGTGCTGATCAACGGCAAGGACGTCTCGCACCTGCCGAAGACGGCCATTCCCTACCTGAGGCGCAACCTCGGGCTGGTGTTGCAGGAGAGCCGGCTGCTGTTCGATCGCTGCGTGTTCGACAACGTCATGCTGCCGCTGGTGATCACCGGTCATCCGCCGCGCGATGCCGCCAGGCGCGTGGCCGCGGCGCTCGAGCGCGTCGGCCTCGACGGGCGCGGCGGTGAAATGCCGGCCGGGCTCTCCGGCGGCGAGCAGCAGCGGGTGGCGATCGCGCGCGCCATCGTCAATCGGCCGTCGATCCTGCTCGCCGACGAGCCGACCGCCCACCTCGACCCCGCCTACGCGGCCGAGATCGCCGCGCTGTTCCGCTCCTTCAACGACGCCGGCGTCACCGTGCTGGTGTCGACCCACGACGCCAGCCTTTTTGCCGCCAGCCGGCCGCGACGACTCGTGCTGGCCAGAGGCACGCTGGTGGAGGATACGCAGCCCCTGGGGCGCGAGGCGGCGGAGGTGGCCGCATGATGAACTGGTTCTATCTGCACGGCCGCGCGATCGCGCTGGCCGGGCGCCGACTGCTCGGCCAGCCGGTGGGCACCCTGCTGTCGGCGCTGGTGGTCGGCATCGCGCTGTCGCTGCCGGGCGGCGGCTACCTGCTGCTGGAGAACGTCGGCTCGCTGGCGCGTGGCATCTCGGGGACGCCGGAGATCAGCGTCTTCCTCGAGGCCGACGCGCGGCAGGCCGACGCGGCCGCGATCGAGCAGCGCCTGCGGGCACTGCCGGAGCTGGGCAGCTATCGCTTCGTGTCGCGCGACGAGGCCCTGGCGCAGCTCGAGCGCGGCGGCCTGGGCGACGTCCTGGGCGGCCTGTCCGCCAATCCGCTGCCCGACGCCTTCGTGGTCGCGCCGCTCGGTGAGGATCCGGCCGTGTTCGAGCGCCTGTCGGCAGACATGCAGGGCTGGCCGCGGGTCGCCCACGTGCAGGTCGATTCCGCCTGGGTCAAGCGCCTGCATGCGCTGCTCGGCCTGGGGCGGTCGGCGGTGCTGATGCTCGCGGCCCTGCTCGGCTTCGCGCTGGTGATCGTCACCTTCAACACCATCCGCCTGCAGGTGCTCACCGAGCGCCAGGAGATCGAGGTCAGCCGCCTGCTCGGCGCCACCGACCCCTTCATCCGGCGCCCGTTCTACTGGTTCGGCAGCCTGCAGGGCGCGCTCGGCGGCCTGGTGGCGCTCGGCACCGTCTGGCTCGGCGTGCGCGCGCTGGCGGCACCGGTGACGACGCTGGCCGAGACCTACGGCGCGGTGTTCGCCCTCGCCGGGCCGGGCGTGGCGGAGTCGCTCGTCATCGTCTGCTTCGCCGCCTTCCTCGGCTGGCTCGGCGCCGCCATCGCGGTGCGCCGCCATCTGGCCGGCGCCTGATCCAGCGCCTGATCCAGCCCCATTCGCTTCGAATCCGGCGGCGGCCATGTCCGGCATGGCCGCCACGCCCGGTCGCTCCGGCCATTCCGATAGAAGGTTTCAATCGATGCGATCTCCATAATCAATTGGAGCAATTTAGGCCGCGCCGATAGAATTCGTCTCAACAGCTTAGGACAAGCCGTTACCCATCAACCCCAGGAGGACACGCAATGCCCCTTATCAACAGCAAGATCAAGCCTTTCAAGTCCACCGCCTATCACAATGGCAAGTTCGTTCCGGTCACGGAAGAGAACCTGCAGGGCAAGTGGTCCGTGGTGTTCTTCTACCCGGCCGACTTCACCTTCGTCTGCCCGACCGAGCTGGGCGACGTGGCCGACCTGTACCCCGAGTTCCAGAAGCTCGGCGTCGAGGTGTACTCGGTCTCCACCGATACCCACTTCACCCACAAGGCCTGGCACGACGCGTCGGAGACGATCAAGAAGATCAAGTACCCGATGATCGGCGACCCCACCGGCGCCATCAGCCGCAACTTCGACGTCATGATCGAGGAAGAGGGTCTGGCGCTGCGCGGCACCTTCGTGATCAACCCGGAAGGCGAGATCAAGGTTGCCGAGATCCACGACCTCGGCATCGGCCGTGACGCCAAGGAGCTGCTGCGCAAGGTTCAGGCGGCGCAGTACGTGGCTGCCCATCCGGGCGAAGTCTGCCCCGCCAAATGGACCCCGGGCGAAGCCACGCTGGCGCCCTCGCTGGACCTCGTCGGCAAGATCTGAGCCGCTGCAGAATCGCCCGGGCGCACCCGCCCGGGCCGCTCGCTCCACAGCCGGCCACCCGCCGGCTTTTTCTTGCGCGGACCGCGACCCGGACCGCCGGAACCCTTCACGGACGAAACCACCATGCTCGACGCCAACATCAAGACTCAACTGAAAACCTATCTGGAAAAGGTCACGCAGCCGATCGAGATCGTTGCCTCGCTCGACGATGGCGACAAGTCGCGTGAAATGCAGGCCATGCTCGCCGACATCGCCGA
>JBFGUQ010000204.1:0-5355 GCA_041565515.1 Rhodocyclaceae bacterium
ACGAAAACCCCCGCAACGTCGGCTCTTTCGGCAAGGAAGAGGAAGGCGTGGCAACCGGCATGGTCGGCGCGCCGGCCTGTGGCGACGTGATGAAGCTGCAGATCAAGGTGGGCAAGGACGGCGTGATCGAAGACGCGAAATTCAAGACCTACGGCTGTGGCTCGGCAATCGCCTCGTCCTCCCTCGTCACCGAGTGGGTCAAGGGCAAGACGGTCGATCAGGCGCTGGACATCAAGAACACCCAGATCGCCGAAGAGCTGGCGTTGCCGCCGGTGAAGATCCACTGCTCGATTCTGGCCGAGGATGCGATCAAGGCCGCGGTGGCCGACTACAAGAAGAAGCATCAGGGCTGAGGCGGCCCGGGTTGCCGAGTTGAAAACGATTTTCCAACGGGAGACTGAATGATGGGTGTCACCCTGTCCGAAAGCGCCGCCAGGCATGTGTCGAACTTCATCAGCAAGCGCGGCAAGGGCGTCGGCATTCGCCTGGGCGTGAAGACCTCGGGCTGTTCCGGCATGGCTTACAAGCTCGAGTTCGTAGATGAGGCGCACGACGAGGATCTGATCTTCGAGAGCCATGGGGTGAAGGTCGTCGTCGACCCGAAGAGCCTGGCCTATCTGGAAGGGACGGAGCTCGACTTCGTGCGCGAGGGGCTGAACGAGGGATTCAAGTTCAACAACCCGAACGTCAAGGATGCCTGCGGTTGCGGCGAGAGCTTCAACGTCTGAGGACTCCGATCCAGGCATGAGCATCGACCTGACGCATGACTACTTCACCCTGTTCGGACTGCCCCGGCGCTTCGCGCTCGAGGAGGCCGCGCTCGAGGCCGCTTGGCACGAGCTCCAGTCGCGGGTGCATCCGGACCGCCATGCCCACCTGGCCGACGTCGACAAGCGTCGTTCCATGCAGTGGGCGACGCGGGTCAACGAGGGCTTCCGGACGCTGAAGAAGCCGCTTGCGCGCGCGCAATACCTCCTCGAACTCGCCGGGGTCGATAGCGGCCTCGAAACCAACACCGCCATGTCGCCCGAGTTCCTGATGGAGCAGATGGAGTGGCGTGAAGCGGTGGCGGAGGCGAGGAGCGCGGGCGAGATCGACGAACTCGAGGAACTGCACCAGCGTCTGCGTCATCACGCGCGTGACGTGATGGCGGGCCTCGCCGATGCGCTGGACCAGGCGCATGACTACACTGTCGCTGCCGACACCGTGCGTCGGCTGATGTTCATAGAAAAACTCCAACACGAGATCGACGACGCGCTTCTGGCGCTCGAAGACTAGAACGCACGGAAATCATTGATGGCCTTGCTGCAGATTGCAGAACCCGGAATGTCCGCCGAGCCGCACAAGCACAGGCTCGCGGTGGGCATCGACCTGGGCACCACCAATTCGCTCGTCGCCACGGTGCGTAACGGCATTGCCGTATGCCTCGCCGACGAAACCGGCCGCAGCATGCTGCCCTCCATCGTGCGCTACCGCGCCGGCGGCGGCATCGAAGTCGGCCAGGCCGCCGTGCCGGCGCAGGCGACCGACCCGAAGAACACCATCGTCTCGGTCAAGCGCTTCATGGGGCGGGGCCTTCGCGACGTCGCCCACGTCGAGTCCATGCCCTACGACTTCGAGGAAAGCACCGGCATGCTGCGGCTGCGCACCGCGCAAGGTGTCAAGAGCCCGGTCGAAGTCTCGGCGGAGATCCTCAGGGTGCTGCGACAGCGCGCGGAGGCGAGCCTCGGCGGAACGCTCGCGGGCGCGGTCATCACCGTGCCGGCTTATTTCGACGACGCGCAGCGCCAGGCCACCAAGGATGCCGCGCTGCTGGCCGGCCTGGACGTCCTGCGTCTGCTCAACGAGCCCACGGCGGCGGCCGTGGCCTACGGTCTCGACAACGCAGCCGAGGGCGTGTACGCGGTCTATGACCTGGGCGGCGGCACTTTCGACCTGTCGATCCTGAAGCTCTCGCGCGGCGTCTTCGAGGTGCTGTCGACCAATGGCGACGCCGCGCTCGGTGGCGACGATTTCGACCAGCGCCTGTTCTGCTGGATCCTGGACCGGGCCAAGGTCTCCGCACCGTCGCTGCAGGACGCGCGACGCCTGCAGATGAAGGCGCGCGAGGCCAAGGAACTGCTTACCTCTTGCGAGGAGGCGCCGATACACCTGACGCTGTCTTCCGGCGAGGAGGTCGATATCGTCGTGACGCGCGACGAGTTCGCCGAGATGACGATGCCGCTCGTGCGCAAGACGCTCGGCCCGGTGCGCAAGGCGATGCGTGACGCCGGCCTCGCGCCAGAGGAAGTGAAGGGCGTCGTGATGGTGGGCGGCGCGACGCGGATGCCACACATCCAGCGCGCGGTGGCCGAGTACTTCGGCCAGGAGCCGCTGACTAATCTCGACCCGGACAAGGTCGTCGCGCTCGGCGCGGCGATGCAGGCCAACGTGCTCGCCGGCAACCGTCGCGACGACGACGACTGGCTCCTGCTCGACGTCATCCCGCTGTCGCTCGGCCTCGAGACCATGGGCGGCCTGGTCGAGAAGGTGGTGCCGCGTAATTCGACCCTGCCGATCGCACGCGCGCAGGAGTTCACCACCTTCAAGGACGGCCAGACGGCGATGGCCTTCCACGTCGTGCAGGGCGAACGTGAACTGATCAGCGACTGTCGTTCGCTCGCACGCTTCGAACTGCGCGGCATCCCGCCGATGGTGGCGGGGGCGGCGCGCATCCGCGTCAGCTTCCAGGTCGATGCCGACGGCCTGCTCTCGGTATCGGCGCGCGAGATGTCGTCGGGAGTCGAGGCCAGCGTGCTGGTGAAGCCGTCCTACGGGCTGTCGGACGACGAGATCGCCGAAATGCTCACGGCCGGCGTGGAGCATGCCGGCGACGACATGCTGGCGCGCGCCCTGCGCGAGCAGCAGGTCGAGGCCGATCGCGTGATCGAGGCGACGGAGCATGCGCTCGAGCGCGACGGGGCGCTGCTGTCGGACGAGGAGCGCACGCTCGTCGAGCGTGAGATCGAGGCCCTGCGCGCGCTGCGCGCGGGCTCGGATCATCGCGCGATCAAGACCGGCATCGAGGCGCTTGCCCGGGCCACGGACGAATTTGCCGCGAGGCGCATGGACAACAGCATCCGTGGCGCGCTGACCGGCCACAAGGTAGACGAACTCGAACTATGACCCAGATCATTGTCCTTCCCCATGTCGAACTGTGCCCGGAGGGCACGGTGATCGAAGCCGAGCCCGGCACGTCGATTTGCGACATCCTGCTCGCGAGCGGCATCGAGATCGAGCATGCATGCGAGCAGTCCTGCGCCTGCACGACCTGTCACGTCATCGTGCGCGAGGGTTTCGAGTCGCTCGAAGCGGCCGAGGAAGAGGAAGAGGACCTCCTCGACAAGGCCTGGGGGCTGGAACCGCAGTCGCGGCTGTCGTGCCAGGCGGTGGTCCGGGAAACCCCTCTGGTGGTGGAGATCCCACGCTACACGATCAACATGGCCAGGGAGGCCAAGCACTGATGAAGTGGAACGAGGTGCAGGAGATCGCGATCGAGCTGGCGGACGCGCATCCGGACGTCGATCCGACGACGATCAATTTCGTCGACCTGATGAACTGGGTGCTTGCCCTCCCCGAGTTCGACGACGATCCGAAGCGATGCGGCGAGCGCATCCTCGAGGGCATCCAGCAGGCCTGGATCGACGAAGTCGCCTGATCGCGGACGGGCGCTTCGCTGGCGGGGGATCCGGCTAGTAGGGCCCGCCCGCGACGGAGTCGACGGTCTCGTTGAGGCTCAGCCAGTACAGCGCGAGCAGGCCGACGGCCTGCTGGAAACGCTCGAAATCCACCGGCTTCCTGATGTAGCTGTTGGCGCCGAGATTGTAGGCCTGCTGAATGTCGAGCGCTTCCCGCGAGGTGGTCAGGATCACGACCGGCAGCAGCGTCGTGCGCTCGTCTGCGCGAATCCGGCGCAGGACCTCTAGCCCGTCGATCCGGGGCAGCTTCAGGTCGAGCAGGACAACCGCGGGCATTTCCGCCAGGTCGCGCCCGGCGTAGTGGCCGGTCCCGAACAGGTAGTCGATCGCCTCGACCCCGTCATGCGCCACGACGACGGGATTCACGATCCTGTTCTTGCCGAAGGCGCGCAGGGTCAACGCCTCGTCGTCGGGATTGTCTTCGACCAGCAGGATGGGACGGTCGTTTGCCATCTGTGTTCTCGCTGACGGGTCGCGCGGGACGCCGTATTCGCACCATGCCGCCGGGGGCAGGCGCCACGCGCCTGCCCCGCGATCTAGATTGCCACTTCAGGAAGTTCGTCGCGTCGCAGCAGGAACACCATGTCGTCGCCTCCCCGCGTCGACAGCCAGGTAAAGGGCAGGTCGGGGAAGGCGGCTTCGACGATGTGCCGATTATGCCCGACCTCGATCGCGATCATGCCGCCGGGATTGAGGTGGTCAGCGGCCCGAGCGAGCAGGCGGCGCACGAGCTCGAGGCCATCGTCGCCGGCCGCGAGCGCCATGCGCGGTTCGTGCAGGTACTCCGGCGGCAGGGCGTCCATCGCCTCGGCGGTGACGTAGGGTGGGTTGCTGAGGATAAGGTCGAAGCGTCGGCCGGCCAGGGCCGAGAATGCGTCACTGCGGACCAGTTCGATGCGTTCTTCCAGGCCGTAGTCGGCGACGTTCTGCCGTGCCACGTCGAGGGCGTCTTCCGAGAGATCCGCAGCGGTGATGGCCGCGTTGGGGAAGGCATGCGCCATCAGGACCGCGAGGCAGCCCGAGCCGGTGCACATGTCGAGCGCGCTGTCGATCGCATCCGGATCTTCGACCCAGGGTGCGAAGCCGTCCTCGAGCATCTCGGCGAAGAAGGAGCGGGGCACGATAACGCGCTCGTCCACCGTGAAGCGGAAGTCGCCCAGCCAGGCTTCACCCAGGATGTAGGCGGTGGGCACGCGCTCGCCGGCACGACGCTCGATCGCTTCGAACAGCGCGATCCGCTCGTCGCTGGGGATGCAGGCATCGAGGAAGGGCTCGAGGCGGTCGAGCGGCAGCGCCAGCGAGGACAGCAGCAACCATACGGCCTCGTCGAAGCTGTCGCTGACGCCATGGCCGCAGAAGATGCCTGCGCGGTTGAAACGGGTCACGGCGTGGCGCAACCAGTCGCGCACGGTGACGAGTTCGGCAAGCGGGCCGTGCTCGTGTTCGTGATCGGACTCGTTGTCGTGCTGCGGGTCGTCGTGTTCTTGGTGCTCGTGTTGACTCATCGGGATTCCAGTTCTTCGCGGTTCGCGCCGGTTCAGGTGGCGAGCAGGGCTTGCAGCGTGCGTTCGTAGACGACGGAGAGCGGCTCGATCGCGTCGGCGGCGACGCACTCGTC
>JBFGUQ010000205.1:0-5334 GCA_041565515.1 Rhodocyclaceae bacterium
AAAGAGGCCGAGCGTAGCAGTCGATGCCGCGCTGCGGCAAGGGCGATTGCGAAACCGACGGCGTGGTCGCCGGCCAGGCCGCGCGCGCTGTCCCGATCGACGGCGAGCCGCGGGAGGCGTCGTTCAGGCTTCGCCGCTTCCGATCTCGAGCATGCGGCTCTGGCGGTCGATGAAGTCCTGGGTCGAATCGATTCCGCGCAGTTGCAGGATGGTGGAGCGCACTGCGGCCTCGAGCAGGACCGCCAGGTTGCGCCCGGCCGCGACCGGCAGTTCCACGCGCTGGATCTTGACGCCGAGGATGTCCTGGCTGCACTGCTGCAGGGGCAGCCGGGGCGGATCGTCGACGCCGGGCTGGCGGCGGTCGAGGTGGCAGATCAGGCGTAGGCGCATCTTCCTGCGGCATGCCGTTTCGCCGAAGATCGTGCGCATGTTGAGGATGCCGAGGCCGCGCACCTCGAGGACGTCGAGCAGCATCTCCGGGCAGCGCCCTTCGAGCACGGTGGGTGCGATGCGCGAGAACTCGACCACGTCGTCGGCCACCAGCCCGTGCCCGCGCGTGATCAGTTCGAGCGCGAGTTCGGACTTGCCCGCGCCGGAATCGCCGGTAACGAGCACGCCGAGGCCGAACACGTCCATGAACACGCCGTGCAGCGAAATCTTCTCCGCGAGCTGGCGCGCGAGGTAGAGGCGAAGCTGGTCGATGACGCTCGCCGAAGCGGTGGGCGTGGTGAACAGCGCGACGTCGTACTTCGCGCACACGCTGTGCACGATGTTCGGGACCTCGCAGCCATCGGCGACGATGATCGCCGGCGGACGCGCGGACAGGATCTCGTTGATGTGATGGGCGATCTTGTCGTTCGACTGGCGCCGGGCCCAGGCGAGCTCGGCTGCGCCCAGGATCTGCAGGCGCGCGGGGTGGATCAGGTTGAGGTGGCCAATCAGGTCGGCCGACCAGATGCGTTCCTCGGTGACGGAAAGCCTGGCATCGAGCGCACCACTCAGATGGGTGAGCTGCAGGCGGCTGCGTTCGGCCTCATACAGCCGCGCGACGCTCGTCTGCCGCATCGGCACCCCAGTTCACGAACATCTCGTGGATGTGCTCCGCGTCGGGCGCATCGATGAGCGCCTCGCGGAAAGTGCGGTCGCTGAACATCTGTGCGAGTTCGGAGAGCAATTGCAGGTGGGTCTCGTTGGCCTGCTCCGGCACGAGCAGCACGAACAGCAGGTTGACCGGGCGACCGTCGGGCGCATCGAACTGCACCGGCGCCGCCAGCCGCAGGAACGCTCCTGCAGCCTCCTTGAGGCCCTTGATGCGCCCGTGCGGAATGGCGATGCCCTGCCCGAGGCCGGTCGAGCCGAGGCGTTCGCGGGCAAACAGGCTGTCGAAGACGGTGCTGCGGGCGATGCCCTGATTGTTTTCGAACAGCAGGCCGGCCTGCTCGAAGACGCGCTTCTTGCTGCTGGCGTCGAGATCAATCACCACGTTGGACAGCGGCAGGAGTGTAGGTATCAGGCTCATTCGCAGGGGAGCTTGCGCGGCGCCTTTTCCGCAGGCGCCGCGTGTGGCGGTCGAACGGTCCGGGTCGCTTTGCAGCCGCGTCGTGGAAACGCGCGCATTATAACCACAGCCTAGATCGAAAGCCGTAACGAAAACGTCACGCTTCGGGGATGTGGTGCTTGAGCGCCTCGTGGTTGTGATCGCTCTGCTTCTGCTTGTACTTCTGCACCTGGCGGTCGAGCTTGTCGCTCATCGCATCGATCGCCGCGTACAGGTCGGACTCCTCGCTTTCGACGTAGATGTCCTTGCCACGCACGTGCAGCGTGACCTCGGCCTTCTGCTGCAGTTTCTCGACGGAGAGGATCACGGCGACGCTGGTCACGTTGTCGAAGTGACGGATGACGCGATCGAGTTTCGCGTTCACATAGTCGCGGATCGCGGGAGTGACTTCGACGTGACGCCCTGTGATGTTGAGGTTCATGCTGGCTCCTGTAGTTGTCAGATCGATTTGCGCAGACTGACCGGCGGGATGTTGAGTGACTCGCGGTACTTGGCGATGGTGCGCCGCGCCACCACGATACCCTGCTGGCCCAATATCTCGGCGATCTTGGCGTCGGACAAGGGCTTCTTCCCGTCTTCGGCATCCACCAGCTGGCGAATCAGTGCCCGGATCGCCGTGGAGGAAGCCGCCCCACCGGTATCGGTGGCGACATGACTGCCGAAAAAGTACTTCAGTTCGAACACGCCGCGCGGGGTCGCCATGTACTTCTGGGTGGTCACCCGCGAGACGGTGGACTCATGCAGCTCGAGCTGGTCTGCGATCTCCCGGAGAGTGAGTGGCCGCATCGCCACCTCCCCATGATCGAAGAACTGCCGCTGCTGGTCAACGATGGCCTGAGAGACGCGCAGGATGGTGTCGAAACGCTGCTGCACGTTCTTGATCAGCCAGCGCGCCTCCTGCAGCTGCCCGGTCAGCCCGCCGCCCTGGCCGCGGTTCTGCTGCAGGATGCTGGCGTAGAGGCGGTTGATGCGCAGCCGCGGCATTGCCTCCTGGTTGAGGCTGACCGTCCACCGGTTGCGCAGCTTGCGCACCACCACGTCGGGGAGCACGTAGCGCGTCTCCTCGTTCGAGTGCTGCGAGCCCGGGTGGGGGTCGAGCGTGCAGATCAGCGCCTGGGCCGCGCGCAGGGCGTCGTCGTCGCAGCCGGTGAGCTTCTTCAGCTTGGCGAAATTGCGCTCGGCCAGCAGTTCGATGTGGCGGTCGACGATCTCCAGCGCAAGGGCCTGCGTCGGGTCCGCCGGCAGTGCGCGCAGTTGCAGGGACAGGCATTCCTGCGGGGTGCGCGCGCCGATCCCGGCCGGTTCGAGGTTCTGCACGTGACACAGCGCGATGGCGAGGTCGTCGAGTTCGACCTCGAGCTCGGCCGGCAGCAGCTCGAGCAGTTCCTCGAGGGACTGGTGCATGTAGCCGTCGTCGTCGAGCGCCTCGATGACGAAGCGCACCAGGGCGCGATCGCGGTCGGACAGCGGCGACAGCGCGACCTGCTGTGTCAGGTGCTCGCGCAGCGAGGTGCCGGCGGCCTGGAACTCCTGGTAGTCGACGTCATCGTCGTCGTCGCGATTGCTCGTGCTGCCGCTGCCGCTACCGACGCTGGACCAGTCCATGCTCTCGTCGGCGCTGGCGGAGCCGCTATCGGGCGGGTGCTCGGCCTCGTGCCCGCCGTCGTCGCCGTTGGCGCCGGCACTGCTGCCGCCGTCGTCGGCGCTCGCCGAAGCATTGGCGCCGCCGGGCGCGGCCGGGCCGAAGTCGCTGCCGTCGCCGTCCTCGCGCTCGAGCATCGGATTCTCGAGAAGGAAGCGTTCTATTTCCTGGTTGAGCTCGATCGTCGACAGCTGCAGCAGCTTGATCGACTGCTGCAGCTGCGGCGTCAGCGTGAGGTGCTGCGAGAGTTTGAGCTGAAGACTCGGTTTCATCGGCGGGCGCTGTTCACAGGCGGAAATGCTCGCCCAGGTATACCTGGCGAACCCGCTCGTTGTCGATGATCTCGGTCGGCTTGCCGCTGGCGAGCACCCGGCCTTCGCTGATGATGTAGGCGCGATCGCAGATGCCGAGCGTCTCGCGCACGTTGTGGTCGGTGATCAGCACGCCGATGCCCCGCTCCTTGAGGAAGCGGATGATCTTCTGGATGTCGAGCACGGCGATCGGGTCGACGCCGGCAAAGGGTTCGTCGAGCAGGATCAGGCGCGGGTCGGTGGCCAGCGCACGCGCGATCTCGCAGCGCCGGCGCTCACCGCCGGACAGGGAAATCGCAGTGTTGTCGCGCAGGTGGGCGATGCCGAGCTCCTCGAGCAGTTCGTCGAGGCGGCGATCGATCGTGTCCTCGTCCAGCTTGTGCAGTTCGAGCACGGCGCGGACGTTCTCGGCCACGGTGAGCTTGCGGAACACGCTCATCTCCTGCGGCAGGTACGACAGCCCGAGGCGCGCACGTGCGTGGATCGGCAGGTGGGTGAGGCGGGCATCGTCGAGCGAAATCTCGCCGCCGTCCGCGCGCACCAGGCCGACGATCATGTAGAAGCAGGTGGTCTTGCCGGCGCCGTTGGGGCCGAGCAGGCCGACGACCTCGCCCGAGCCGACCTCGAAGCCGACGTCGTGCACCACGGTGCGGGCCTTGTAGCGCTTTTGCAGTCCTGCGACCTTAAGCAGACTCATCGGGATGCTCTTTCAACAGCTTGCGGATCACATCCACGGCAAAGCCGCGGGCTTGCAGAAACCGGGCCTGGCGGGCCCATTCGCGCGCATCCGCGGGCGGCGCGCCGAAGCGGCCCTGCCACACGCGCCGCGCGCGCTCGAGCTCGGACGCGGTGCATTCGCCGGCAATGGCCGCGTCGACCAGGTCGCGATCGACGCCGCGGCGGGCGAGCTCGCTGCGCAGCCGGGCGGCGCCGAAGCGATCCGCCTTGCCGCGCACCCAGGCTTCGGCAAAGCGGGTGTCGGACAGCAGCTCGAGTTCGGCCATGCGCGCGAGCACCTCGTCGATCTCGGCGTCGCTGCCGTGCGCTGCGAGCTTGCGCACCAGTTCGGCGCGAGAGTGCTCACGTCGCGCCAGGTGCCTCAGCGCGCGCTCCCGCAGGCCTGGTCCGCTCATCCATTCCCCGCCCGTGCCGTTCGCCCGGCTCAGGCCTCGGCCGCTTCGGGCTGACGCCCGACCGCCGGCATGCCGCCGAGGCCGACGGCGGCCCGCACCTTGTTCTCGATCTCCCGTGCCAGCACCGGGTTGCCGCGCAGGAACTCGCGCACGTTGTCCTTGCCCTGGCCGATCTTGTCGCCGTTGTACGCGTACCAGGCACCGGCCTTGTCCACGATCTTGTGCAGCACGCCGAGGTCGATGATCTCGCCCTCGCGCGAGATGCCCTCGCCGTAGAGGATGTCGAAGTGCGCCTCCTTGAACGGCGGGGCGACCTTGTTCTTGACCACCTTGACGCGGGTCTCGGAGCCGACCACCTCGTCGCCCTTCTTGATCGTGCCGATGCGGCGGATGTCCATGCGAACCGAGGCGTAGAACTTGAGCGCATTGCCGCCGGTAGTGGTTTCCGGGCTGCCGAACATGACGCCGATCTTCATGCGGATCTGGTTGATGAAGATGATGCAGCAGTTGCTCTTGCTGACGGTGGCGGTCAGCTTGCGCAGCGCCTGGGACATCAGCCGCGCCTGCAGGCCCATGTGGGAGTCGCCCATCTCGCCCTCGATCTCGGCCCGCGGCACGAGAGCCGCCACCGAGTCCACGACGACGACGTCCACCGCACCGGAGCGCACCAACTGGTCGCAGATCTCGAGC
>JBFGUQ010000206.1:0-5327 GCA_041565515.1 Rhodocyclaceae bacterium
CCGACACGAAGGACCGTGAATTGAAGATCTTTTCGCCGCTCTATGCGCGCGCCATGGCGTGGTCGCGCCACCCTCGCGCGCCCTGGTTCCTGGGCGGACTCAGCTTTGCCGAGTCGTCCTTCTTTCCGATTCCGCCCGACGTCATGCTGGCGCCGATGAGTCTTGCCAATCCCCGCCGGGCGTGGTGGTTCGCGTTGTTGACGACGCTGGCGTCGACGGCTGGCGGGCTGTTCGGCTACCTGATCGGCTATTTCGCCTTCGATGCCATCGAGCCCTGGCTGCGCGACAGCCGCTACTGGCCGGCATACCTGCAGGCAGTGGCGTGGTTCGATGCCTGGGGCTTCTGGGCGATCTTCATCGCCGGATTCTCGCCGATCCCCTACAAGGTGTTCACGATTGCCGCCGGGGTGGCGTCGATGGCCTTGCTGCCATTCACGCTGGCCTCGGTCATCGGACGCGGCGCGCGCTTCTTCCTCGTTGCCGGCCTGATGGCCTGGGGCGGTGAGAGGATGGAGGCCGCGCTCACGAAGTACGTCGACCGCCTGGGCTGGGCGACGGTTGCGGCGGTGGTGGTGGGGGTGCTGGTGTACCGGGCCTGATTCGATCGAAGGCCGCGCTCACTGCCCGCGCATGAAGAAGCGGTCGAGGTCGCTCATCGTCAGTTGCGTCCAGGTCGGGCGGCCGTGGTTGCACTGGTCGGCACGCTCGGTCGCTTCCATGTCGCGCAGCAGGGCGTTCATCTCGGGCACCGTGAGCTGACGGTTGGCGCGCACTGCGCCGTGGCACGCCATCGTGCCGAGCAAGGCATTGCGGCGCGCGGTCACCACCTCGGAAGCCGGGTACTCGCGCAACTCCTCGAGCAACTGGCGCATCAGTTCGGCCACCGGCGCGCCGGCCAGCAGCGCCGGCACGCTGCGCACCGCGAGCTCCTGAGGCCCGGCCGGCGCGACGTCGAAGCCCATGCCCGCGAGCACCTCGGCGCACTCGTCCGCCGCGGCCATGTCGCGCGCGCTCACCGAGAACACCGCCGGAATCAGCAGGCGCTGCACCGAGGGCGTGCCGTCGAGCACCGTCTTGAGCTTTTCGTAGAGGATGCGCTCGTGCGCGGCGTGCATGTCGACGAGGACGAGGCCGGCCGCATTCTGCGCGAGGATATAGACGCCGTGCAGTTGCGCGATGGCAAAACCCAGCGGCGGCGCATCCGCGCCCGCGGCGAGCGGCGTCGGCGCCGGCATGTCCGCGGACGCCGTTGCGGCGGCAGCGGGCCGGGCGCTGGTGGCGAAGTCGAAGTAGGCGCGGCTGGCCGAATCCATCGCCAGCCGGCCCTGCTGCGGCGCGGCCGGCGGCCAGTGGCGCGCGGGCGCGCCGGCGGATGCGGCGCCTGCGATTTCCGGCCGTGCGAGAGCAGCCGACCCGGCGGCCATCGCGCCCGCGCCCTCGGCGCCGGCGCGCCCGGCGCCCGATTCCGCCAGCGTGCGCTTGACCGCGTGATACACGAACTGGTGCACGGCCCGCGCCTCGCGAAAGCGCACCTCGATCTTGGCCGGGTGGACGTTGACATCGACGCCGGCCGGGTCGAGCTCGAGGAACAGCACGTAGGCCGGGTGGCGGCTGCCGTGCAGGATGTCGGCATAGGCCTCGCGCACCGCGTGGGTGAGCAGCTTGTCGCGCACGAAGCGGCCATTGACGAAGAAGTACTGGGCGTCGCGGCTCGAGCGCGAGTAGGCGGGCAGGGAGGCGAAGCCGGCCAGGCGAAGGATGCCGCCCTCGGCCTCGACCTCGCGTGCGTGCTGCAGGAAGTCGTCGCCCATCAGCGCGCCGACGCGTGCGATGGGCGCCGCCGGCGCCAGGCGGTGCACCACCCGGCCGTTGTGCGCCAGCTGCATGCCGATGTCAGGCCGGGCAAGGGCGACGCGGCGGAACATCTCGTCGCAATGGGCGTACTCGGTCGCCTCGGTCTTGAGGAATTTCCGCCGCGCCGGCGTGTTGTAGTAGAGATCGGCCACGTCCACCACGGTGCCGTGGTTGAGCGCGGCGGGCGCCAGACTGCGATCCGCGCCCTCGATGCGCCAGGCATGGGCTGCGCCCTCTGCGCGGCTGCTGATGGAGGTGCGGGCGACGGCCGCTATCGCCGCCAGCGCCTCGCCGCGAAAACCCATCGTGCCGACGCGTTCCAGATCCTCGAGGCTGGCGATCTTGCTGGTCGCATGGCGCTCGAGCGCCAGCGCGAGGTCGTCGCGGGCGATGCCGCCGCCGTCGTCGGCGACGCGTATGCGGCGCACGCCGCCCTGTTCCAGCTGGACTTCGATCGCGCGCGCGCCGGCATCGACCGCGTTCTCGAGCACTTCCTTGAGCACCGATGCGGGCCGCTCCACCACCTCGCCGGCGGCGATCTGGTTGACGAGGAGGTCTGGCAGGCGGTGGATGACGGTCATGGACGGGCGGGCGCGGCCAAAGGCTCGGTATTATACGGGGATCGCGCCGCCTGCCCGGGCGCGGTGATCGGGTATCATCCCGCTCACAGCTTCAGCGCAGGCCGAAAGCCCATGAGCGGAAGAACACGCAGCACGGGCGGCATCGTCCGCTTGCTTCTCCTGTTTGCAGCGCTCGCCGTGCTGCTCGCGGGGTGTTCCTCGCCGGGCACGGCGCCGCGCTTGGGACGCTCGGCCGGCTTCGATCCGCAGCAACTCATCAAGACCGATCTCAACCGGGTCGCAGAGGCGCACCAGCAGCATGTCTTCGCCAGCCTGCGCCGGCTCGCCGACAAGCTCTACAAGCGCAACCCGCGCGAGTGGCGCAAATCGGGCGCCGACGGCCAGGATGCGGCGGTGTCGCGGCTGTTCGACCAGCAGCACCACTGGCGCTTCGAGTCGCTGGGCTACCGCCGCGACCTCGAAGCGCTGCACGTCGCGCTGCATCCGGAATACCGCGGCGATCGCGTGCAGGCGCTGATCGTCGGCCTGGGCAGCATGGTGCAGTCGGCCTTCGGCGATCGCGAGGCCTTCTACTTGCTGGATGCCCTCGACGCCCAGCACCTCTACAATGCGGCCCGCAATGTCGAGATCGCGGCGTGGAAGCTGTCGAGCGCGCGCGACGAGCAGGGACAACTGCTGTTGCTGTCGAACGAACTCGGCAGCGTCACCAACCTGAGCTTCGAGCGCGAGTTCGGCCGCATCATCGGCCTGCTCGACACCCTCTCCGACGTGATCGAGGAAGAAACCGAACGCACCGTCACGCGCGTGGTCCAGAATCTCGCCACCGCGGTATTCCTGCCGGTCTATTGACCATCCCGGGGCATATGCCGCTATCGCGTGCCGCCCCTGCACCTTCGTCCCGGAACCGCCAGCCACACCCAATGAAGTCCATCGTCATTCTCATCTCCGGCCGCGGCAGCAACATGGAAGCCATCGTCCGCGCCGCCATTCCGGCCTTGCGCATTGCCGCGGTGATCAGCAACCGGCCCGATGCCGGCGGGCTGGGCTTCGCTGCCCGGCACGGCATCGACACAGCCGTCGTCGACCACAAGGCCTTTGCCGATCGTGCCAGCTTCGACGCCGCGCTGGCCGAGACCATCGACCGCTTCCAGCCCGATCTGGTGGTGCTGGCCGGTTTCATGCGGGTGCTCACCGACGGCTTCGTGCGACGCTACGACGGCCGCCTGCTCAACATCCACCCCTCGCTGCTGCCGGCCTTTCCGGGCCTGCACACCCACCGGCGCGCGATTCAGGCCGGCGTCCGGCTGCACGGGGCGACGGTTCATTTCGTCACCCCCGAACTCGACTGCGGCCCGATCGTCGTCCAGGCTGCGGTTCCGGTGCGGTCCGACGACGACGAGGCGAGCCTGGCCGCGCGGGTGCTGGCGATGGAGCATCGCATCTATCCGCAGGCCTTGCGCTGGTTCGCCGAGGGGCGTCTTTCGACGGGCGCCGACGGTCGTGTGCGGGTGAGCGGCGAGGCAGACGCCGGCGCGGGCTGGACCGTGCCGCCGGTGGAAGGGTGAAGGCGTGGCAAGGATGAATCGCGCAAGCATGCTCGCGTTGGGGATGTGCCTGCTGGTGCACGCGGCGGCGCCAGCGACGGCCGGTGATGTCGTCGGGCAAGCGCTGCTCGCCAATGCCACTGTCGACAAGGTCGATGTCGAGGGCTGGCCGCGGCAGGGCAAGATCGCCTATCGCGTTCTGCTCGGCAGCAAGGGTTATGAAGTGGGGAAGGCGCTGCACACGTGGTCGCACGACGACGTCAGCTACCGCATGGAGGTCAAGCTCGAGACCACCGGGCTGATCGCGACGCTGGGCACTTTCCGCTATACCCAGCGCAGCGAGGGCGAACTCGGCAGCCGCGGTCTCAAGCCCCTGCGCTTCAACGTCGAGCAAAGCATGCGCAAGCCCGATGCGGTCGAGTTCGACTGGGCTGCGGGCAATGCCAGGATACTGAGGGGCGGCAAGGAGCCGCGGACGGAGCGCATCATGCCGGGCGATCAGGATGTCCTCAGTCTGTGGCATCAGATCGGCATCGTCGGCGTCGACGGCCTGCCGACCACGCTCACGGTCCTGAGCAACAAGTCGGCCAAGCCCGCCTCGCTCGAGCTCGTCGGCCGGGAGACACAGCAGTTGCCGATCGGCCGCCTCGACACCGTGCGTTTGCGGGCCAAGGCCGAAGATGGCAGCCTCACCATCGACATCTGGCTGTCGAGCAGTCACGCCATGATGCCGGTGCGGATCCGCATCGCCGATGACGACGGCGAGACGCTGGATCAGCAGGCCACCCAATTGGAGCTGACGCCGAGCGCCAAGGGCGTGAAATCGCCCCCGGCGGCCTAGAACTGCGACGCGCAAGGCAGGGACGCAGCCGGCGAGCATCGCGGCTGCGTCATCATCGAATCGAAGGAGGCCGTCGCCGTCGTGGCCGACGCCTGCCGCACAACTGAAGCGAGAACCATGAACAAACCGAAGCGGACCGCCGAGGGCACCCCGGCAAGAACCCCGGAGGGCGCGGTGTCACGAGCGCTCTTCATCCAGGCGACCCAGGCGTTGGGTGCGGTGCTCAGCTTCGAGCATCCGGCCGACGCGGTGCTGTCGCGCCATTTTCGCGAGAACCGCGAACTCGGTCATCGCGACCGTGGCTTCATCGCCGAGGCCGTGTACGGCGTGCTCCGCAGGCTGCGCTGGCTGCGCCGGCTCGCCGGCGCCAAGGCGACGCCGCGTGAGCTGCTGCTGGCATGGTTCGCGCGCGGCGAGGGTTGGCCGATGCGCAACTTCGAGGGCCTGGCCTCGCCCACCGAGCGCGAATGGATCACCGCCGTCAAGGCAGCCGATGCGGGCGAGGGC
>JBFGUQ010000207.1:0-5313 GCA_041565515.1 Rhodocyclaceae bacterium
ACGTTGTAGGCCGACCCTGCCTCGATGCGGCCGACGCTGATCACCGCGGGACGGATGGGATCGACATTGCGGCCGACGATGGACTGCAGCCCGAGCACGGTAGCCGCCAGCGGCATGGTCGGGTCGACTGCCATGTGTGGCATTCCCCCGTGGCCGCCGCGGCCCACGAAGCGGATCAGCACCTTGTCCGAGGAGGCCATGAAGGCGCCCGGGCGCACATGCACCTCGCCGACCGGAATGCCGGGAAAGTTGTGCATGCCGAAGATGGCATCGCAGGGAAAGCGCTCGAACAGCCCCTCCTCCAGCATGCGCCGGGCACCGCCACCTCCGCCGAGTTCCTCGGCCGGCTGGAAGATCAGCACAAGCGTCCCGTTGCCGCGTAGTTGCCCCTGCCGCGCACGGGCTGCGAGCGCCTCGGCGGCGCCGAGCAGCATCGCCGTGTGGCCGTCGTGGCCGCAGCCGTGCATCTTCCCGGGCACGGTGCTGGCCCACGGCAGGCCTGTCATCTCCTGGATCGGGATCGCATCCATGTCGGCGCGCAGGCCCAGGGTGCGCCCGCTGCCGTCGCCCAGCCGCAGCACGCCGACCACGCCGGTGACGGCGATCCCGGTGTGCACTTCGTAACCCCAGGCTCGCAACTGATCGGCGACGAGCGCACTGGTCGCATGCTCTTGGAATCCCAACTCAGGATGCTTGTGGATCGCGTGGCGCCACACCTTCATCCGCTCGGCATCGATCTCGACCGCTTGCTGATCCATCATCTGACTCGCCCATAGAACCTGCTCATGAGCGAATACTAATAACTTGCGGCTCACACCAGAAGGCAATATCTTTTACAAGATGACAACCATTGGAGATCACCGAGGTGATGAAGGGCCATCAACTGAAGGCGCTGGTGCAGGTGGCCGAAAGCGGCTCGATCCGCGCGGCTGCGCGCGCGCTCAACCTGACCCAGAGCGCGCTCACCAAGGCCTTGCGCGAACTCGAGGAGGACGTAGGCGCCGAACTGCTGCAGCGCAGCTACAAAGGGGTCTGCCTCACCCCGGCCGGCACCACCCTTCTCAGCCGGGCACGCCTGGTGTTGTCGACCCTGGAGAAGGCGCGCGAGGAGATTCGCCTCATGCGCGGCGGCGCGGGCGCACACGTGAAGGTCGCGATCACCCCGCTGGTGGCGGCCACGGTACTTCCAGGCGTACTCGCGGCCTTCCGGAAGGCTCAGCCAGACGCCGAGCTGACCTTCCACGAGGGCCTACTGGTCCAGGCCCTGCCGGGCCTCATCGAAGGCAGGATCGACTTCGCGATCGCGCTCGCCTCACCGCCGGACCTGCCCTATGAGATCGATTTCGAGCCCTTGACCGACATCGACGCGGTACCGTTCGTCCGCAGCGATCACCCCCTGGCCGACGCGAATGACTGGCGAAGCCTGGCCGAAGCGCAATGGGTCCTCAACCTAAGCGCCGGCAGCCAGAGCATGAACCTCGTCACCTGGCTCGAAGGGCGCGGGCTGCCCGCCCCGCAGCGGGTCATTCATTGCTCCTCGCCCTTCCTGATCGTCGAGATGGCGCGCCGAAACGACCTGATCGCCTACGGCCCCAAAGTCCTGATTTCCGACCGGCAGGTGGGCGTGGGCCTGCGCACCCTGCCGCTGCAGCCGCTACCGCCCGCCATGCCGCTCGGTCTGCTGACACTGCGGGGGGTGCCGCTGGCCAGCGCGGCGAAGAAGCTCGCCAACCTTTTCCGTAGAGACCTGCAATGGCTCTGAAGCGGCCCCAGGGCCTGCCCCCACCAGTCCTTCCCCTCAGCGGCCTTCCCAATAGCCGGGCCGGTTGTAGATCTCCTTCAGGTAATCGATGAAGTGCCGGACCTTGGCCGGCAGGTAGCGCTGCTGCGGATAGACCGCCTGGATGTCGTAGCTCGGGACGGCGAACTCGTCGAGCACGGTAACCAGTTCGCCACGCTTGAGCTCGGCCTGGATCTCCCAGGTCGAACGCCAGCCGACGCCCAGACCCTGCTTGACCCAGCCGCAGAGCAGCTCGCCGTCGTTGCAGTCGAGGTCGCCGTGGGCCCTGACCGCAAACAGCCTGCCGTCGCGCACGAAGGTCCAGCCGCGCTGCTGCCCGCCCTGCAGGTTGAAGGCGAGGCAATTGTGCCCGGCAAGGTCTTCCGGGATGCGCGGCACGCCATGGCGGTCGAAGTAATCGGGCGTGCCGCACACCACGCGCCGGTTCGGAAACAGGCGTACGGCGACGTAGTTGGGATCCGTCACCTCGCCTATGCGCAGCGACATGTCGTAGCCCTCGCGCACCAGGTCGATGACGCTGTCGGTCAGGTTGAACGACAGCTCGAGCGCCGGATGCATCGCCTTGAAAGCGGGTGCATGCGGCGCGACGTGCCGACGGCCGAATGCGGCCGGCGCCGACACCACCAGGTGGCCGCGGACGATCCTGCGCCCGGCGCTGATGCTGCTTTCGGCCTCGTCGAAATCGCGCAGCAACTGCCTGCACTGTTCGAGGAACTGCTCACCGAGGTCGGTGAGGGTGAGGCCGCGCGTCGAGCGGTGCATCAGGCGCACGCCCAGCCGGCGTTCGAGCGCATCGAGCCGGCGCCCCATCACCACCGGCGTCACGCCCTCGACCAGCGCGGCAGCGGCGAAGCTGCCCTTGTCGGCGACAAGGGCGAAGCTGCGTATCTCGGTGTAGCGGTCCATTCGATGCTCCCAATCCGGGCACAAGCCATGCTAGCAGCAAGGCAAGCCGTCCTCGCCCCCACTGGTCGGGCGTAGCCGCACGTTCGACTCTGGCAGGCCCCGCCACCGCATGAAGGCAGCCCATCGCCGCGACGACGCCGACCAACGCTGGCACGAGCACGCAAACCAGTCCGCAGGCCAGCGCTCGCCGTGCAAGCCGCTCGGTAGCCTCAAGGGCGGACACCTGCGCGACGACTCCCGAGCGCCGCGATCCGCACGCGTGGCGACCGGTCGGGCGACAAACGCATCATCGGCGGCTCTGGCCCGCCTCATTCGATACTACAGGTATCGACAGAATCGATCGCGGGAGCAATTCCTCCCGCTGCTCTCGGTGAGTATTCTGGCCCCACACCCTGACAGACGGCGTCAGCCGATACCGCAAAGGAGTAGACAATGGCCCGAATGAGAGCAATCGATGCAGCAGCCGAGGTGATGCGCAGGGAGGGCATCACAACCGTGTTCGGCGTGCCCGGGGCGGCGATCAACCCGTTCTACTCGGCGATGAAGAAGAGCGGCGGTTTCGAGCACATCCTCGCCCGCCACGTCGAGGGCGCCTCGCACATGGCCGAAGGCTACACCCGCGCCAGGGCCGGCAACATCGGCGTGTGCATCGGCACTTCGGGCCCGGCCGGCACCGACATGATCACCGGCCTGTACTCGGCCTCCGCCGATTCGATCCCGATCCTGTGCATCACCGGCCAGGCCCCGCGCGCCCGTCTCCACAAGGAAGATTTCCAGGCCGTCGACATCGAGTCCATCGCCAAGCCGGTGACGAAGTGGGCGGTGACCGTGCGCGAGCCGGCGCTGGTGCCGCGCGCCTTTCAGCAGGCCTTCCACCTGATGCGCTCGGGACGACCCGGCCCGGTGCTGATCGACCTGCCTTTCGACGTGCAGATGGCCGAAATCGAATTCGACACCGACACGTACGAACCACTGCCGATCTACAAGCCGGCGGCCTCGCGGGCCCAGATCGAGAAGGCGCTCGACATGCTCGAAGCCGCCGAGCGCCCGCTGATCGTGGCCGGCGGCGGCATCATCAATGCCGATGCCTCCGATCTGCTCGTGGAGTTCGCCGAGTTGGCCGGTGTGCCGGTGATCCCGACCCTGATGGGCTGGGGCGCGATTCCCGACGATCACCCGCTGATGGCAGGCATGGTCGGCCTGCAGACCAGCCACCGCTACGGCAACGCGACGATGCTCGCGAGCGACTTCGTGCTCGGCATCGGCAACCGCTGGGCCAACCGCCACACCGGCTCGATCGAGACCTACACGAAGGGACGCAAGTTCGTCCATGTGGACGTCGAGCCGACCCAGATCGGTCGTGTCTTCATGCCCGACTACGGCATCGTCAGCGACGCCAAGGTGGCGCTCGAGCTGTTCATCGAGGTGGCACGCGAGCGCAAGGCCGCAGGGCGTTGCAGGGACTACACGGAATGGGCGCACCGCTGTGCCGAGCGCAAGCGACTGATGCATCGCAAGACGCACTACACCGAAACGCCAATCAAGCCCATGCGGGTGTACGAGGAGATGAACAAGGCCTTCCCGCGCGAAACGGTTTTCGTGAGCACGATCGGCCTGTCACAGATCGCCGGCGGGCAGTTCCTGCATGTGTATGGCCCGCGCCGCTGGATCAATGCGGCCCAGGCCGGCCCGCTGGGCTGGACGGTTCCGGCCGCGCTCGGCGTAATCGCCGCCGACCGCAGCCGCACGGTGGTGGGCCTGTCGGGCGACTACGACTTCCAGTTCATGATCGAGGAGCTCGCAGTTGGCGCACAGTTCCGCCTGCCCTACGTGCAGGTGCTCGTGAATAACAGCTACCTGGGCCTTATCCGCCAGAGCCAGCGCGGCTTCGAGATGGACTATTGTGTGCAGCTCGCCTTCGACAACCAGAACGTCAGCGACCCCACCCTGCAAGGCTACGGGGTCGATCACCAGGCGGTGGTCGCAGGCCTCGGCTGCAAGGCGATGCGCGTGACCGACCCGGAAAGGATCGGCGAGGCGCTGGTCGAGGCCCAGGCGATGGCGCGCGAATATCGCGTGCCGGTGGTGGTCGAGGTGATCCTCGAAAAGGTCACCAATATCGCCATGGGAACCGAGATCGACAACATCAACGAGTTCGAGGATATCGACTGCCGACACCCCGAGGGTCTGGAGGGCATGAGGCTTGCCGGACTGCTCGACTGATTCGAATTCACCAGACCCGACACGGAGATACGAGATGCCCAAGTTTGCTGCAAACCTCACGATGCTGTTCAACGAGGTCCCGTTCATGGACCGCTTCGAGGCCGCCGCGGAGGCGGGTTTCAAAGGGGTCGAGTTCCTCTTTCCCTACGCCTTCGACAAGGACGCGCTCGCCGAACGGCTGCACAAGCACGGCCTGACGCAGGTGCTGCACAACCTGCCCGCGGGCAACTGGGAAGCGGGCGAGCGCGGCATCGCCTGCCACCCCGACCGCGTGGGCGAGTTCCAGGAGGGCGTCGGCCGCGCGATCGAGTACGCGACGACGCTCGGTTGCAGGCAGCTCAACTGCCTGGCCGGCGTCGCGCCCGCCGGCGTGTCCGCGGACG
>JBFGUQ010000208.1:0-5302 GCA_041565515.1 Rhodocyclaceae bacterium
CGTTCCGGCGCCTTCGGGTGCGGTGGCGGTGGAGGAGGTTGAGCCGGAGGAGGCGATCATGCGCCGCTTCGCCACCGGCTCGATGTCCTTCGGCTCGCTGTCGCGCGAGGCTCACGAAGCCCTCGCCGTCGCCATGAACCGGATCGGGGGCAAGTCCGGCACCGGGGAGGGTGGCGAGCACCCAGATCGTTTCGGCAGCGAGCGCGAATGCTCGATGAAGCAGGTGGCCAGCGGCCGCTTCGGCGTGAGCATCCAGTACCTCGCCCACGCGCGCCAGATCGAGATCAAGATGGCCCAGGGGGCCAAGCCGGGCGAGGGCGGCGAGCTGCCGGCCGGCAAGGTGGACGAGGGCATCGCCGCGGCGCGGGGCACCACGCCCGGGGTGGGGCTGATCTCGCCGCCGCCGCACCACGACATCTATTCCATCGAGGACCTGGCCCAGCTCATCCACGACCTCAAGTGCGCGAACCCGCAGGCGGAGATCCACGTCAAGCTGGTAGCCGAGGCGGGCGTGGGCACGATCGCCGCCGGCGTCGCCAAGGCGCGCGCCGATGCGATCCTGATCAGCGGCGACAGCGGCGGCACCGGCGCCTCGGTGAAGACCTCGATCAAGTCCGCAGGCAGCGCATGGGAACTGGGGCTGGCGGAAGCACAGCAGGTGCTGCTCGCCAACCGCCTGCGCTCGCGCATCAGCCTGCGCGTCGATGGCGGCCTGAAGACCGGCCGCGACGTGGTGGTGGCCGCGCTGCTGGGGGCCGAGGAGTTCGGCTTCGGCACCGCGCCGCTGGTGACCCTGGGCTGCATCATGCTGCGCAAGTGCCACTGCAATACCTGCTCGGTGGGCGTGGCGACCCAGGATCCGCGACTGCGCGGGCACTTCGGCGGCAAGCCCGAGTACGTCATCAACTACCTGCGCTTCGTCGCCCGCGAGGTGCGCGAGCTGATGGCGACGATGGGTTTTCGCACCGTGGACGAGATGGTCGGCCGCGTCGATTGCCTGAGACAGCGCAGCATCGAGCATCCGCGCGGGTTGCAGCCCGACCTGTCGCGCCTGCTGCATCGCCCGAGGTCGTCGGACAGCCCCCGGCGCACTCGTGCGCAGGAGCACGGCCTGGAAGACGCGGTGGACCATGCGCTGGTGCGCGCGGCCGGGCCCGCGCTGGAGCACGGCACGCCGGTCTCGCTCACTATCGCCCTGCGCAACCGCGACCGCGCGGTGGGGACGATGCTGAGCGGGGTCGTCGCCGACCGCTGCGGGCCGTCGGGCCTGCCCGCCGACACCATCGCGATTCGCTGCCGCGGCTCCGCCGGGCAGAGCTTCGGCGCCTTCCTCGCGCCCGGCATCGGCCTGCACCTGGAGGGCGACGCCAACGACTACGTCGGCAAGGGCCTGTCCGGCGGCCGCATCAGCATCGCCACGCCGTCCACCGCCGGTTTCGTCGCGGCCGGGAACACGATCATCGGCAACGTCGCGCTGTACGGCGCAAGCGCCGGCGAAGCCTACTTCAACGGCCTCGCCGGGGAGCGCTTCGGCGTGCGCAATTCGGGCGCGCTGGCGGTGGTGGAAGGGGTCGGCGACCATGGCTGCGAGTACATGACCGGCGGCGTGGTGCTGGTGCTCGGTTCCACCGGGCGCAACTTCGGCGCCGGCATGAGCGGCGGTGAGGCCTATGTGCTCGACGAGCCCGGCGACTTCCGCGGACACGTGAACACGGAGATGGTCGCGATCGAGCGCCTGAGCGCGCAACGCGACCGGGCGCTCGTGCGCCGCCTGCTGGAAAACCACCTCGCCTGGACGGGCAGTGCGCGCGCACGTGCCGTGCTCCAAACATGGGAGGACTACTGTCCCCGCTTCGTCAAGATCATGCCCCGGGCCTTTGCGGCGGTGGTGGAGCGCGCCTTGCGCGAGGGGCGCGACGTGCGCCCGCCGCTGCCGGCACGCGTCGCAGGCGTCTCGACCCCGAAGGAAACAGCGCCCTGAGCGCGCGGTACTGAATCCCCGCCATGAGCGAACGACATCCCGACGGCTTCCTCCGCCATCCACGCATCCCGGTCGCCCACCGCGACCCGCGCGAGCGCGTCGGCGACTATGGGGAGATCTACGCGCCATCCTGGGATGAAGCTGCACTGCGCCATCAGGGCGAGCGCTGCATGGATTGTGGCGTGCCCACCTGCATGGGCGGCTGCCCGATCGGCAACCTGGTCCCGGACTGGAACGACCTCGTGCCCCGCGGCCAGTGGCGGCGGGCGCTCGAGCGCCGGCACGCCACCAACAACTTCCCCGAGTTCACCGGCTACACCTGCCCGGCGCCATGCGAATCCGCCTGCGTGCTGGCGCGCAACCACGACCCGGTGACGATCAAGAACATCGAGCGCGCCATCGCCGACATGGGCTGGGCGCAGGGCTGGATCGTGCCCGAGCCGCCGCCGCGGCGAAGCGGCAAGCGCGTCGCCGTGGTCGGCAGCGGCCCGGCGGGGCTCGCCTGCGCCCAGCAGCTCAACCGCGCCGGCCATGCAGTCACCGTGTTCGAGCGCGACGACGCCATCGGCGGGCTGATGGTCTACGGCATTCCCGACTTCAAGTTCGCCAAGCACCGGGTTGCGCGACGCGTGCGGCAGCTGGCGGAGGAGGGAATCGTGTTCCGCACCGGCGTAGAGGTCGGCCGGACCCTGCCGCTGGCGCAACTGCGCCGGGACTTCGACGCCGTGTGCCTGGCCATCGGCGCCCGCGCGCCGCGCGAGGTGCCCGTCCCCGGTCGCGAACTCGGCGGCGTCCACCTCGCCATGGACTACCTCATGGCCGAGAACCGGCGCCAGGCGGGGCGCGCGCCGACGTGCGCAATCGACGCCGCAAACAGGCACGTCCTGGTGCTCGGCGGCGGCGACACCGGTGCCGACTGTGTCGCCACCGCCCACCGCCAGGGCGCCCGGCGAGTGGTGCAGATCAGCATCAACCCGCGTCGTCCGGATGAACGCCCACCCGACAACCCTTGGCCGCAGCGGCCCCGTATCCACCAGCCGAGCTACGCCATCGACGAGGGCGGCAGCGAGGAGTTCAGCCTGGACAGCGCCCAGTTCATCGACCTCGACGGCGACGGTCGGATAGACGAAATGAGGCTCGAGCGGGTGCGCTGGACCTATGACGAGCATGGCCGTCGCCGGGACAAGGCCGTGCTGGATGCCGACGTGCGCTTGCCCGCCCACTTGGTGCTGATCGCGATCGGCTTCGCCGGGGTCCGTCTCGACGGCCTCGACGGCGAAGGCCTGGCCACCACCCGGCACGGCACGATCCGCGTCGCCGACGACATGATGACCAGCCTGCCCGGCGTGTTCGCCGCGGGCGACGCCAGCCGAGGCCAGTCGATCGTGGTCTGGGCGATCGGCGAGGGCCGCGACGCGGCGCGACAGATCGATCTCTACCTGATGGGCAGCAGCCGCCTGCCCGCGAGCCTGCGCACGGCCAATCCGCCGCTCGCGCCCTAGGCGCGGCCGGTGCGATCGTGCCCCGGCTGCCGCGCGCATCGACGCGGGCGGCCTTGGCAGCGCACCATTGCCGGCCAGGGCCGTCAGGACCCGGCGCAGATCCGTGCCCGGCCAACTCCGGCACCGGATCGACACGCCGGCGCGGCGCGCCAAACCGCTGCCACATCGAGGGGCGCCAGGATGCTGCTATGCTTGCAGCGGAAAAGGCATGCTCCCGGTGCAGCGCGTGGGCTGTGGTTCGGAATCGATCTGCCGCGGACCGTGGTCGTCTCGTGGGCGTTGACGGCTCCGGGCGTCGGGCATGTACCCAGGCGCTGGAGCAGGGTCGGCGAGCTGGCGAGCAAGGCGCCCCATGTCCCGGAGTGCGCAGATCGTCCGAGCGGGCGGCCATGTCGGCGACCGGAGCCCCTGCCAATGGCCTGGAACGCCGAGAGAGCAGGTGCAGGCGCCGTGTCCGGCCCGCGCGCGAGTCTGCCCCGCGACCGATCTCGATAGAATCACATCATTGCCGGAGCTCGTGATGTTGCAGTCCAGCCGATGCCCCACATGGCTGACCCGCCACCGCCTCCAGTGCGGCTTGCTGTTCCTGGCCTTGCTCACCCTCGGTGCCCTGCAGCCGGCGTCTTCTCATGGCGTCGACACGGGCGACGCGCAATTCATGCAGCAGTCCACCGGCGCGCAGTTCTGGCCCTTTGTCTATCTGGGCGCCAAGCACATGGCGACCGGCTACGACCACCTGCTATTCCTGTTCGGGGTCGTCTTCTTCCTCTACCGCATGAAGGACGTGGCGGTCTATGTCACGCTGTTCGCGGTGGGCCACAGCACGACGCTGCTGTATGGCGTGCTGAGCGGGACCCACGTCGATCCCTACATCGTCGATGCCATCATCGGGCTGTCGGTGGTCTACAAGGCGCTGGACAATCTCGGGGCCTTCAAGGTCTGGTTCGGATTTCAGCCCAACACCAAGGCCGCAGTGCTCGTCTTCGGCTTTTTCCATGGCTTCGGCCTGGCGACCAAGCTGCAGGATTTCGTGCTGCCCGAGGATGGCCTCGTGGCGAACATCCTGGCGTTCAACGTCGGCGTCGAGATCGGCCAGATTCTCGCGCTGGGCGCGATCCTGATCCTGATGGACTTCTGGCGCCTCCACCATGGCTTCGCGCGCCACGCCTTCGCCTCCAATGTCCTGTTGATGGCCGCCGGCTACACGCTGATGGGCCACCAGTTGGCCGCTTACTTCCTCACCTCGTAGAGCAAGCATGCACGAGCCGAAACCCCAGCACGAATTGCATGACATTTCCGACCTCGACCCGGATGGCCTGCCATCCAGCAGGAGTCTGGTGAAGGCCAGCTTGGTCGCCGTGGCGACCGCCGCCGTCCTGTTGGTCGTCGCAGTCCTGCCCGCCGAGTACGGCCTCGATCCGACCGGCCTGGGCGGAAGACTGGGATTGACCGCGCTGCATGCCGCAGACGACAAGACGGCAAGTCCCGCGAGCGGCCCGGTCCGGAAGAGCGATGCCCCGTATCGCACGAAAGCGCTCACCTTGACCCTGGCACCGCAGCAGGGCGCGGAAATCAAGGCGGTCATGGACGCGGGCCAGAGCCTGGTATTCGAATGGAAGTCGGAGGGCGGACCGGTGTACTTCGACATGCACGGCGACCATGCCGATGCCGCGGACGCCTTCACGAGCTTCTGGATCGGTGAGGCCCAGGCGAGCGCCAGCGGAACCTTCCAGGCACCATTCAAGGGGGCGCACGGCTGGTACTGGGAGAACAGGGGTGATCAGCCGGTCACGATCCATTTGCAGACGAGCGGCTTCTA
>JBFGUQ010000209.1:0-5270 GCA_041565515.1 Rhodocyclaceae bacterium
CCGTGAGGCGGGCGAGGGCACGGCTCGGGACCAGCCAATCGCGAACCCAGCGCTGCATTGAGTTCGCATCCCCGGCGCACCTCGCCGTTCGCCGACAAGGCCGCTCGCGCCACGAGCCTGTGCGTCAGATTCCCGCCCGTCCCCGTGTAGGCGTCACCACCCCGGGCCTGTCAGCGCCATTCCACAACCAAAGCGCGCGCGCTGCTCGAGTGGGATTTCGTCCCTCGCCAATACTTGCCGGCCACGGCAGATCGGGGCCTGATTTTTCCTATCTCGCCGCATCGACCGAGCGCTTGGCGGCCCGTCGACATCGGCGCACGAACCCCGCCGGCCCGATCTCCGCGCTCCCCACCCGTCCACCTGCCGCTGCCACTCCCCCTCCCTCCCCCGGACACCGACCGAAGCTCGCTGAGTGGCTGTTTGATTGGCCTGTTCTTCCCATCTATCCCGGAGCCTCTTCGTCTTGCTAACATTGTTGCGGCCCGGCGTTGCGGCCCGGCGGGGCTTGGCGCGTCACTGCCGGGAGTCACCGCCTGCGAGGGTCACCCCTGACGGGGAGCGGGCTATGGCGCAGACCGGTCCGTCCGAGCGATTGGCCGACGCGGGCATCGATGCGATGCCGGAGGCGTGGGCGATCGGTGTCGCCTGTCCCGCCTGTCTGGCGCGGTTCTTCCGGGCCGGCGGCCGATCGAACCGAATCCAACTCCTTCCCGTCGAAAAAGGCGCCGGCTCGCGCCGCGAAGGCGGAGCATGGGCGACCGCCCCGCCCCGGCCCTCGGCGGCAACGGTGCTCCCGGCCGGCCCGGCGCGGCGGTGGGAACAGCGGGGTAGCTCGGGATCCTTGCGCCGACCCGATGCGCCGTCCGGGGCGCAGTTGCGACAGCGCCCCGGTTCCCCGATCGTGACCGCCCCTGCCGTCTCGGAGATAGAGCGCTTGCCGGCCGTGCGCGAGCAAGGGCGCGCCACGCGCGCCGCCGCGGCTCGGCGCTGGCGTCTCGGCCACCGCATCGAAGGGCATACCGGCGACGAGATCGAGGCACTCGGCCAGGCGCTCAACCGCATGGCCGAGCGGCCGGAGGTCCCCCACGCCGGCCTGGAGCGGAAGGTCGCCGATCGAACCCGCGAGCTGCGCGAACCGCTCGAATACCACTGGCCGCATCGGACATGCTGAAGCTGATCAGTCGCACCGGCTCCGACCTCGAGCCAGCGCTGCAAAGCCTGGTCGAGACAGCGACCCGGCTGTGCCAGGCCGACTCCGGCTACGTGTTCCGCATGGAAGACGGCCGACACGAGCTGATCGCCTCGTTCGGCGTGGCGCCCGAGCTCCGCGCGTTCATGTACGACCATGCGTTCCCGTCCGACCGCGGCACGCTGTCGGGCCGCGCGGCGCTGGAACGCCGCGTCGTGCATGTCGAGGACGCCGCGAACGATCCCGAGCACGCCTGCTGCGAGGCGCAACTGCGCGCAGGGCTGCGCACCGGACTCGGCGTGCCCCTGCTGCGCGAGGACACCCTCCTCGGCGTGCTGGTACTGCACCGCTCGCGCGTCGAGCCCTTCACCGACAAGCAGATCGCCCTGGTCACTACCTTCGCCGACCAGGCGGCCATCGCCATCGAGAATACCCGTCTGCGCAACGAGCTCACCTCGCGCACCGAAGCGCTCACCCGCTGTGTCGACGAGCTCGGCGCCTCGGGCGAGATTCTCCGCCTGATCGCCCGCTCGCCGGACGACGTGCAGCTGGTCTTCGCCACGATCGTGCGCAGCGCGGTGCAGCTGTCGGGTGCTCAGCGGGGCGCCTTATACCAGTTCGACGGCGAGCTCATCCACCTCGTGGCGCACCACAATCAAGGGTCGGAGGCTCTGGCGGCCTTGCAGCGCGTGTATCCGATGCGGCCGAGTCGCAGCCAGGCATCGGGCCGGGCGATCCTGAGCCGGGGCGTCGCCGAGATCCGAGACGTGCGGAGCGATCCGGAGTATCTGCCGGGGATGGCGGCCCAGGCCGATCTCGGAAGCCTGCTTGCGGTGCCCATGCTTCGCGCCGACCGAACGCCGAGCGGCGTCATCGTCATCCAGAGGTCCGAGACCGGACCGTTCGCCGCAGGTCACACCGAGCTGCTCAGGACCTTCGCCGACCAGGCGGTCATCGCCATGGAGAACGCCCGGCTGTTGCGCGAGCTGCGCGACCGTACCGACGATCTCGCGCGCTCGGTCGAGGAGCTGCGCGTCCTGGGTGAGGTGTCGCAGGCGGTAGGCTCGTCGCTCGACCTCGACACCGTCCTGACCACGACCGTCGATCGCGCCGTTACCCTGGCCGAAGGCGACGCCGGCATGATCTACCGCTACGACGAGGCGAGTCAGCGCTTCCAGCTGCGGCACAGCACCGGCCTGTCGGAAGTGGAGGTCGAGCGCATCCGCGCCACCACGCTTGCGGTGCGTGGCACCTCCATGGGCCAGGCGATCGCCACCGGCGAGCCGGTGCAGATCGCCGATTTCGCCGCGCTGCCCGGCAACCCCCTGCGCGACCTGGCGCTGGCGGTAGGCTTCCGTGCCTCGCTGATCGTGCCGTTGGTGGGTGCGAAGCGTGCGTTCGGCACGCTGGTGGTGCTCCGGCGCGCGCCGGGAGAGTTCCCGGCCGCCACGGTCAACCTGCTGCGCAACCTGGCGAGCCAGTCGGTGCTTGCGATCCAGAACGCGCGGCTGTTCCAAGACATCGGGGAGCAAGGCCGTCAGCTCGCCATCGCCAGCCAGCACAAATCGCAGTTCCTGGCCAACATGAGTCATGAATTGCGCACGCCGCTGAACGCGATCCTGGGCTACACCGAATTGCTGATCGACGGCATCTATGGCGACCTGCCGGAGAAGCAGCGCAGCGTGCTCGAGCGGGTGCAGTCGAATGGCCGGCATCTGCTCGGGCTCATCAACGACGTGCTCGATCTGTCGAAGATCGAGGCCGGCCAGCTCAAGCTGGCGCTCGAGGACTACGCCATGCCGACGGTGGTGCAGGCGGTGGTCGCGGCAACCGAATCGCTGGCCACGAACAAGGGGCTGAAGCTCAAGGCGAGTGTCACCGAGGGCATGCCGGTCGGCCGCGGCGACGAGCGCAGGGTGACCCAGGTCTTGTTGAACCTGGTCGGCAACGCGATCAAGTTCACCGACCAGGGGGAAATCGAGATCCGCGCCGGCGTCGCCCAAGATCGCTTTGCGCTGGCCGTGGCCGACACCGGCCCCGGCATCAGCACCGAGGACCAGGCACGGATCTTCGAGGAGTTCCAGCAGGTCGACAATACCAGCACGCGCAGGAAGGGCGGTACCGGCCTGGGCTTGGCGATCTCGCGGCGGATCGTCGAGATGCATGGCGGCCGGCTGTCGGTCGAATCCGAGCGGGGCAAGGGCTCGACCTTCCGCGTGGAGCTTCCGGTGCGGGTCGAGCAGCAGCAGGGGACGACATGACGAAGCGCATCCTGGTCGTCGAAGACACCGAAGACAATCGGCAGATCATGCGCGATCTGCTGACCAACGCTGGCTACGAGCTGGTCGAGGCGGTCACCGGCGAGGAAGGCGTTGCCGCGGCGGCGCGGGAGATGCCGAACCTGATCCTGATGGACATCCAGTTGCCGGTCATGGATGGCTACGAGGCCACACGCCGCATCAAGGCGAACGCGAACACCCGCGCCATCCCGATCATCGCTGTTACCTCCTACGCGCTGTCGGGCGACCAGGACAAGGCACGCGCCGCCGGCTGCGACGGCTACGTGGCGAAGCCGTTCAGCCCGCGCCAGCTCTTGGCCAAGGTGCGCGAGTATCTGCCCTGATGCGCAATCCGGCCCGCATCCTGGTGGTGGACGACAGCGCCGAGAACCGCGACATCCTGCAGATGCGCCTGGAAAGCCACGGCTACGAGGTGATGACGGCGGCCGACGGCCAGGACGGGCTCGACAAGCTGTGCGAGACGTTGCCCGACCTGGTGCTGCTCGACGTGATGATGCCGAAGCTCGACGGCTTCGAGGTCTGCCGGCGGGTCAAGGCCGACCAGAACCTGCCGTTCATCCCGATCATCCTGGTGACCGCCAAGGCCGACAGCAACGACGTGGTTGCCGGGCTCGAGGCCGGCAGCGACGACTATCTGACCAAGCCTATCGACCACGCGGCCTTGCGCGCGCGCGTGCGCTCGATGCTCAGGATCAAGGCGCTACACGACCAGGTGCAGGCCCAGGCGGCGGAGCTCGCCGGCTGGAATCGGGAGCTCGAGGGGCGGGTGCAGGCGCAGCTCGCCGAGCTGGAGCGCACCGGCAGCCTGAAGCGCTTCTTGGCGCCGCAGGTGGTGGAGCTCGTGGTCGAGCGCGGCGACCACAGCATCCTGCAGAGCCACCGGCGCGAGATTGTCGCCATGATGTGCGATCTCCGCGGCTTCACCGGCTTCGCGGAGACCGGCGAGCCGGAAGACGTCATGGCGCTGTTGCAGGACTATCACCGCGCCGTGGTGCCGCTGATATTCGAGCATGAGGGCACGCTGGAACGCTTCATGGGCGACGGCGTGCTGGTGATCTTTAACGACCCGATGCCGTGCCCCGACGCGGCCCCGCGCGCGGTGAAGCTCGCCACCGCCATGCGCGCGGCGGTGGGCGAGCTATCGCAGGCCTGGCGCCGGCGTGGCCACGCCGTCGGCTTCGGCGTCGGCATCGCCCAAGGCTACGCGACGATCGGCCAAGTCGGCTTCGAGGGCAGGCTCGAATACAGCGCCATTGGCATGG
The DNA here is from genome assembly GCA_041565515.1 of Rhodocyclaceae bacterium. Taxonomy (GTDB): domain Bacteria; phylum Pseudomonadota; class Gammaproteobacteria; order Burkholderiales; family Rhodocyclaceae; genus Thauera. The sequence continues at coordinate 4,752 of JBFGUQ010000209.1, forward strand.
TGACCAATCTCGCCGCGCGCCTGTGCAACGAGGCCAGAGACGGCCAGATCGTGGTCAGTCAGCGCGTCGGCAACGCGGTACGGGACGTCGCCACCCTGTCGCCCCTCGGCGAGTTGACGCTGAAGGGGCTGGCGCGGCCGGTGGCCGCGCTCAACGTCGAGGCGTTGATTTGACTCAGCGCTCGTTGTCCGACATCGGCCGTCCGGTTCCGACCGACGACGCCTGAGGGCCATGGCGTCGTCGTCGACGGTCCGGTTGCTGCTGCGCCAAGCGGCGTCGCCGTGCTGATTCTCAAGACATCTGGCACTTTCGCGTTCGAGTATTCGGCAGGGTAGACAGGTCCGCCAGCTCGAGAGCTCGGTCGCGGGGGGGCGTGCCCTTCCCCCGTGTTCCGGGTCGCCCTGACGGTTGCATCGAGTCGCGGCGCCGCCCCAGGATCTCGGGATGGACACGTCCAACGCCCGGTCGCAACGAAGCTACGACCACCGGCTACGCGACCTCGTCCCGACGGTGGGCGAC
>JBFGUQ010000210.1:0-5264 GCA_041565515.1 Rhodocyclaceae bacterium
ACCTGGCCGACCTTGTGGGCGAAGAAGAAGCCCGACAGCAGCACGCCGACCAGCACGCCCTGCGCCAGGTCGTGGGTGAACACCGTCACCAGCACCGTCGCCAGCATCACCGCGCTCGAGCTCTTCGGATGCTCGCGCAGCTTGATCACCGAGGCCCAGTTGAAGGTGCCGATCGATACCATGATCATCACCGCCACCAGGGCCGCCATCGGAATCCGCGCCACCCAGTCGCCGACCAGCACCAGCAGCAGGAGCAGGAAGACACCGGCCGACAGCGTCGACAGACGGCCGCGGCCGCCCGACTTCACGTTGATCACCGACTGGCCGATCATCGCGCAGCCGGCCATGCCGCCGATGAAGCCGGAGGCGATGTTGGCCACGCCCTGGCCCACGCATTCGCGGTTCTTGTTGCTCGGCGAGTCGGTCAGCTCGTCGACGATCGAGGCCGTCATCATCGACTCCAGCAGGCCGACGACGGCCAGCGTGGCCGACACCGGGAAGATGATCCGCAGCGTCTCGAGGGTCCACGGGATGTCCGGGACCAGGAACACCGGCAGGCTGTCGGGCAGCTCGCCCATGTCGCCCACGGTGCGGATGTCCAGGCCGAGGAAGATCGACACCGCGGTCAGTGCCACGATCGCCACCAGCGGCGAGGGCACGGCGCGGGACAGGTAGGGAAACAGGTAGATGATGCCCAGCCCGGCCGCGACCATTGCGTAAACGTGCCAGCTGACATCGGTCAGCTCGGGCAGCTGGGCCATGAAGATCAGGATGGCGAGCGCATTGACGAAGCCGGTGATCACCGAACGCGAGACGAAGCGCATCAGTGCGCCCAGGCGCAGGAAGCCGGCGAGGACCTGCAGCACGCCGGTGAGCAGGGTGGCGGCGAGCAGGTATTGCAGGCCGTGATCCTTCACCAGCGTCACCATCACCAGCGCCATCGCGCCGGTGGCGGCCGAGATCATGCCCGGACGGCCGCCGGTGAAGGCGATCACGGTGGCGATGCAGAACGAGGCGTAGAGGCCGACCTTGGGGTCGACGCCGGCGATGATGGAGAAGGCGATCGCCTCCGGGATCAGGGCGAGCGCGACCACGAGGCCGGCGAGAAGGTCGTTGCGGACGTTGGAGAACCAGTCCTGGTGCAGGGCTTTCATTGGGCTTGTCGGGGTCCTTGGTTTTTTCCGCGTCTCGCGTGCGCGGTCTTCGTAAAGGCGGTCGTGCACGCCTTCGCCGCGCGTGCCCGCGGCGGCCGGTGCGGACTTCGGTGGCGGCGGAGCCGGCAGCCCTGGCGACAGGGCGTCCCGGCACGAGGCGAAGAATCGGCTATCGGCCAGCGGCGGTCGGCGCGCCCCATGCATGAAATCCGCAAGGGCGATGGCAGTGTCCGGCGACGATGCGACGGCAAGGGCGTAAGTCTAAAGCGCCTGTTGCAATGCAGCAAGTTATTGATTAGACAGGCCTGCCCGGCGCCGTGGCATGGTCTCCGCTGCGCGGGCGCGCCAGCGCGAGGGCCGGCTCGTACAATGGGGCATGAACACCACCACGCGCGCGTCGGCCTCGTCCTGCCCGGTCTGCGCCGCCACCACGGTACGGCCCCTCCTGACGGTGGACGCTCGCGCGTACTGGCGCTGCGAACGCTGCGAGGCGACCTGGCTGGCGCCGTCGCAGCTGCCTGCGCCGGAGGGGGAGCGGGCCGAATACCTCCGTCACGAGAACAGCCCCGCAGATGCCGGGTATCGCCGTTTTCTCGACAAGCTCGCAGCGCCCCTGCTCGCCCGCCTTGCCCCGCGCAGCACGGGGCTGGATTACGGCTGCGGGCCTGGCCCGACGCTGGCGGCGATGCTGCGCGAGGCCGGGCACGCGGTGGCGCTTTACGATCCGTTCTTCGAGCCCGATGAGACGGTGCTGCGACGCAGCTACGACTTCATCACCTGCACCGAGGTCGTCGAACACTTCCACCGCCCGGCCGAGGAGTTCGCCCGCCTCGATGCGCTGCTGCGTCCGGGCGGCTGGCTCGGCGTCATGACCTGCTTCCAGACCGACGATGCCCGCTTCGCCAGCTGGCACTACCGGCGCGACCCCACCCACGTCGTCTTCTACCGCGAACATACCTTCCGCCATCTGGCCCGGTGCTTGGGCTGGTCCTGCGAGATCCCGTGCAAGGACGTCGTGCTGCTGCGCAAGACGCCGGCCTGACGATCCGCTCTGTCGCCCTGCGCCGCTTTCAGCCTGGCTTCAGGGTCGCCCGCGCACACTGCGTCCCATGCCATCCCGGCATGCACGAGACGCAAGGAGCGCCACCATGAAGATCCGTCATTTCGTCGTCGCCGCAATCGCCCTGTCTGCTGGCACCGCGGCTTTTGCCAGTACCCAATGCACCGATGCGCCCAAGTCCGGCTGGCTGCCGGAGCAGGCGATGAAGCAGAAGATCGCCGAGGCCGGCTACAAGATCGACAAGTTCAAGATCACCGATGGGAACTGCTATGAGATCTACGGCAAGGACAAGGACGGCAGGAAGGTCGAGATCTACTACAACCCGGTCGACGGTAGCGTCGTGAAGTCGAAGATGGGGTGAGGCCATGAAAGCGAACACTGCCGCGACAAGCGACCGGGTCAGGGTCTGGGACCTGCCGGTCCGGTTCTTTCACTGGGGGCTGGTGGCGGTGTTTGCACTGGCCTACCTCACCGAGGACGACGCAGGCACGGTTCATCAATGGGCGGGTTACGCCGCCCTGGGCCTGGTCGCGTTCCGCCTGCTGTGGGGCGTGGTCGGCAGCCGCCACGCCCGCTTCGGCGATTTCGTGCCCCGCCCCGCGCAGCTCGTCGACTACGTCCGGCGCCTGATCCGGCGCGAGGAGCCGCGCTATCTTGGCCACAACCCGGCCGCTGCGCTGATGATCCTGTTCCTGCTGCTGATGGTCGGCGTCGTCGGCGGCACCGGCTGGCTGATGACGACCGACTGGGGCTGGGGCAGCGAGATGCTGGAGGAGGTGCATGAGGCCGCGGTCGGCATCACGCTGGCGGCGATCGCGCTGCACGTGGCCGCGGCGATTTACGAAAGCGTGCGACACGGGGAGAATCTCGTCCGTTCAATGTTCAACGGGTACAAGCGGCGCTGATTCGGATCGGTCCGGCGCCGCGGCAATGCATGCGCAAATTCACGCCCCAGCAGGCCCTGCTGCTGTCGGTCGCGGCCGCGATCGCGACGATCGCCATGAAGACGGGTGCCTGGTGGCTGACCGGCTCGGTCGGTTACCTCTCGGACGCGCTCGAGTCCCTCGTCAATCTGGCCGGCGCCAGTTTCGCCCTCATGATGGTGTCACTGGCCCGCTCGCCGGCCGACCCGGAGCACCCCTACGGGCATGGCAAGGCCGAGTATTTCTCCGCCGCATTCGAGGGTGGGCTGATCTTCCTCGCCTCGCTGGCGATCCTGTACGCAGCCGTCGAGCGCCTGGTGAATCCGCAGCCGCTGGGCGCGCTCGGCCTGGGCACCGCCTTGTCGGTGGGGGCCAGCGTGGTGAATTTCCTCGTCGCGCGGGTGCTGTTCGAGGTCGGCCGGGCGCACCGCTCGATGGCCCTGGAGGCCGACGCCCGCCACCTCATGACCGACGTGTGGACCACGGCCGGGGTCGTGCTGGGCGTCGGCCTGGCGAGCGCGAGCGGCTGGGTCTGGCTCGACCCGGTGGTCGCGATCGCGGTGGCGCTCAACATCCTGCGCGAAGGTTGGGAGCTGATGCGACGCTCGGTCGACGGCCTGATGGATCGTGCCCAGAGCGACGAGGACATCGCCCGCATCGAGGCGGTGCTCGGGCGCTTTGCCGCCGAGGGCTGCAGCTATGCCAACCTGAAGACGCGTGTCGCCGGGTCGTTCCATTTCGCCGATGTGGACCTGCGCGTGCCCGGCTACTGGAGTGTCACCCGCGCCCACGACCTGGCCGATGCGATCGAGCAGGCGGTCGAGGAGCAGACCGGCTCGCAACTGACGACGCATATCGAGCCCGCAGGGCATTGATGCCGCGTGGGCTCGGCCTCGCGCCCGACGGTTCGAGCGCTGCGACGGACAACAGGAGGGCGCCTGCCACTGGGTTCAGCGCAGGCGCCGCGCCCGGCTCAAGCGGGCACGGCGATCACGCCGTGCGTTTGCGGCGGCTTGCGACCAGCCCGGCGAGGCCGAGGCCGAGCAGTGCGAGCGAAGTCGGCTCGGGCACCGCTGCGGGCGGGTCGGCGGTGATCATGTCCTGGCGGCCGTCGTTCTCGAGCGTCATTGCGAAGCGCTGGTCGAGGCTTGCCGCAAGCGGGATTGCGGCGAAGAACTGATCGAGCCAGTAGCTCGTTGCCTTGTTGACGTGGGTCGCGGAAAAGGCGCCACCGGCGAGGCTCCATGCTGTGACGGTCTCGTACAGGCTCTCCCAGATGCCGAGCTGGATTGCCGAACCCTGCGGTCCCGTCAGTCCTCGCGCCCAGGCATAGGGGTCGAACGCATCGCGACCGGCGTTCATGACGTGATTCACCGCGCCGAGGAAGTCGAGGGTCCTCGTCTTCGCGCCGTCAAAGTTGATCTCGTAACGCACCGACTGACCACCGCGGATCGGCTCTTCCAACTCGTAGCAAAACATGAAGACCTCGTCGACGCCGTTGACGAAGATGCCGGGATCGACGCCGACGAGTTCCGTCGCCTTCCCGCTGAAGCGACCTGCGCTCACATGGCTGGTCCGCAGGCTGCCGCCGAAGGCGGGATACGTTACAAAGACGTTGTCGTGCGCGGGGCCGGGGGACGACTCGAATCCGCCGAAGATCGGGCTGTCGAAGGTGATCGTGACCGCCGGCGCGGTCGTCAATGCCGAAGCATTCGCGCCACCGGCAGCGGCAAGGAGTGCGGCAAAGACGATGGAGTTGGTGATTTTCATTTTTCTTGTCCCGAGTGGCATTTGGCTACGTGGAAAGACAGGAGCAGGTTTCGTGCCGAAATATATAAATATCGGATTTATAGCAATATTGATGTTTATTGGTCCAAGAATTCCCGTCAGATGTTAAATAATCCGACAAAAATATTTTGTACGACTTAATCGCCAACAGTCGACAACCTTAGCGATTTGTGTCGATCACGCGAGGAACTGCGCCACGTCATGGCGCGAGGAAGCGTCGTTCCGAGTCGGCCCGGCGCAGGATGCACCGAACATGTGCATCCTGTTTGATGCGAACCATTCCGGTGCATCGATCGGCGGGTCAAGCCACTCGGCTGGCGCGCCGGACGCGCCCCGTGC